>NZ_JAUBTK010000005.1:0-148894 GCF_036702455.1 Microcoleus sp. D2_18a_D3 | reverse complement strand
TAACAAAAGCGGGAAATTGTTTTGTTGCTGGTACAGAAATTCTGACTGTTGATGGGATTAAGAATATTGAGGATATTCAGGTTGGGGATTGGGTGATTGCTGATGACCCTACTACTCCGGGGGAAATTGAGGCGCGGCAGGTTTTGAATACGTTTGTGCGGGAAACTGATGCGTTGGTTGACCTTTATGTGGATGGGGAGGTGATTTCTACTACAGGTGAGCATCCTTTCTGGGTGTCGGATAAAGGGTGGGTTGAGGCGAAGGATTTAGTTGTTGGGAGTTTGTTGCAGACTGCGGATGGTAGGAGTATTGATGTTGATAAAATTGAGAAGCAGGAAGGTAAGTTTGAGGTTTATAATTTTAGCGTAGAAGATTTTCATACTTATTTTGTCTCCGATTGGGGTATTCTGGTTCATAATGCGGAGTATTTTTATCGAACAATGTCTGAAAAAGAATATAAAAAAGTTGTCGATACTGGAGGTCTATCAATTCGCGAACAAGGGTCATCGGAACTGGGGATTACCCGCGAACCTGCTTATCTAAATGATTTGGGAACTCGCTCAAAAATTCAAAAACAGTACCAGGCGCAAGTAGAATTTGAAGTAGAGGATGGTACATACATTGGGTTGGTTGAGATGGGTGCAACACACTCATCAGCCGCAGGACTATTTCCTGGCCGTCCTCCTTTTGAAAAAGGCATGGATGTCCCTCAACTGAAGCTTGAAAGAAATGAGGTTGTGAGTATTCTTCTCGGTAAAAGCCCTAATGGAGTTGACTTTTTCAACAGAAACATAATTAAGATTGAGAGGCTAAACTAATGCTATCTGATACGATTGAGAAATATCTGAAATTATTCAAAGAGGCTTCTAATGGCGAAGAATCATTAAGAATTTTGAAGGAAATGAATAAAGAATTTGAAGCATTGCCCCCTTCAATCAGTGAAGTAATTCAAGAGTTTAAAAAATATGTTTCAAATCCTGATTATCCTGGTGCTTCATTTGTAATGAGCGCAGCCTGGAGTAACCTATCAAAGGATTACACTCCTATACTTTGTCAAATCCTCAATAATGAGAGCCATTATGGTCTCCACGAACGAGCTATTGAAATTTTGGAGGTATTGCGGGATGAAAGAGCAGTCCCTGCATTATCTAAAGCATTGACTTACCGCTGGTCCTATGATATATGGTTCATTGTGCCAAGAAAGTCTCTTTTCGCATTAGCAGAAATTGGAACTCCTGAAGCAATAATGATTATCACAGAGGCAACTCAATCCTCTGAAGAACTAATTCGTGACGATGCAACTATGATATTAGAATCTTTCGATAATTAGTCAGCCCCTGCGCTTCCTGACAAGTCAGCGCTATACAATGGGAGCGATTGACTCGACGACGAAAGTCGTTTATCCAGATACGACTCCCAGTACGGTAAGTTTGAGGTTGAGGATGCTTAAAATTTCTTGGCTTACGTGCCTTTTGCTGGGGCGGCGCTGGGGGGTATCAAAAGTTTCATGGCTGCTAATAAGACAGTTAAGGGCGGTGCTCAGGGTGTTGATAATGTCCTGCAATCTACTCAAAGGACGATAACAAAAGCGGGAAATTGTTTTGTTGCTGGTACAGAAATTCTGACTGTTGATGGGATTAAGAATATTGAGGATATTCAGGTTGGGGATTGGGTGATTGCTGATGACCCTACTACTCCGGGGGGGATTGAAGCAAAGCAGGTTTTGGAGACTTTTGTACGGGAAACTGATGCGCTGGTGACTTTGTATGTGGATGGGGAGGTGATTTCTACTACTGGGGAACATCCTTTCTGGGTGTCGGATAAAGGGTGGGTTGAGGCGAAGGATTTAGTTGTTGGGAGTTTGTTGCAGACTGGGGATGGTCGGGTTGTTGATGTCGATAAAATTGAGAGGCGGGAAGGTAAGTTTCCGGTTTATAATTTTAAGGTTGAGGGTATCCCGACTTATTTTGTTTCAGACTTGGGGATTCTGGTTCATAATGCGAATTATGATGAACCCTGGATGCCACAAAATCCAAATGACGATATTGATTATCAAAATTTAAAAAAATCCTACGCAAGTGAAGAGCAACTTAACGAACCTGGACTAGATATTGCAGGAATTGCTGTGGGAAAAATACCATTAAGAATTGCACCAAGATTAGCTGCTGAATATGGTGGCAATCCCAATGATTGGGTAAAGAAAACAAGTTTGACTTATACAGGAGTTAAAGATATACATATTGAAACTCATTGGTATGAAAATATTGTAACTGGTCAAAAGGTGGAACCGAAAACTATTAATTCCAATGTGAGGAATTAAAAAAATGGAAGAAATCCAGACTAAAATTATCGAAATTGCTACCCAAATAATTAACAAAGAAATAGATTTATTAGAGGGATGTCGTACCTTAGTATATCTTCAGCGTGAATTAACAGAGCCACCTGAAGCTTTCTTTGTATTAAGAGGTATAGATTCCGAGACAGATATTTTTCCTATTGCCCCAGCAGAAAGAAAACAATGGGCTTCTGAAGCGTTGTCAAGATTAGATCGAGAAAAAAATGAATATATTTCTTTAGTCAAAGAGGAAATAATAGAAGCCTGTAGGGAAATAATAACTAGCCTTAGCACTGATTTGTAAAGTCTGTCGTTTGGATAAATCGAAATACAATTAAACCTTTGTCCGAGAAACGGATGTGCTGTACGACATATTCAGCACAAACTAACTTTTCCCTTCCCCTGTACAAAAGCCACTCACACAGTATAAAATGTAACCCTATACCGCTCTACAAACAACCATGACACCTACAATAACCATCCAAGAACTAGCCTTAGCCCTCACAGCCAAAAACCACTCCCCAACCCTCCTCAACGCAGACTTCCTCAAATACAGCGGCATCGTCCCCACCGATTGGGAACTCGCCCGCCCCCCCGTTTTCAGCCCCCAAATCTCTCAAGTTGCCTTCACCAACGGCATCAACATCGTCGCCCAATCCAACGCCATCACCTTCATCGAATCTCTCTCTACAAAATCACAAGAAGACGTAAAAATTCCTGCCGTTATCCGCAAATACGTTGAAGCTTTACCCCGCACCGACTATCAAGCTTTAAGCATCAATCCCAGAAGCTTCATCACCTTTGAAGGGGGAGATGAAAATGCAGCTCGCGAGTTCATTACCTCCAGTTTATTATCCAAAGGAACGTGGTTTGATGTTGGGAAAGCTCCCGTCAAAGCTGCTGTCAATTTAGTGTACTCTCTCGAACAGGGAGAACTAAACTTGAGCGTTGCCGAAGCTTTGTTGCAACTGCAAGATGCCGAACCAACTCCCGCAGTATTGTTTTCTGGTAGCTTTCAGTACGAAATTGCAGGGGAATTAGAAGGCGAGAAACTGCAACATTTGTACAAACTTTTGGAAAATTGGCAGCCAGATTTAGAGGCTTACAGGGAAATTGTCGATCGACGGTTTTTGGGGAAAGAAGTTGAAAATTTGCCGTTTGCCGCGTAAATGATAAGATTGTGGGGGCGCTCGCACGACGCAAACAAATTCTAGTTGTGCGATCGCCCGAACGAGGGGTGACTGAATAATTCGTAATTAAAGGTACAAGCTAATGGCAAAATAATTCGGAATTAAAGAAACCGATCGCTAATTACGAATTTAGTGCCAGTAAACGAGAGCCTCATTATAAAGCCTGTTCGATCGCCCGCCGCGCCAATTCCACCTGTTCCACAGCATCCAGATAAGCTAGCGCTGCTGCATCCCAAACCACTTTTCTCTGCATCCTGTTCAAGACGATTTTCCCAAACTCGTACACCGTGCCGAAGCTTTGCAGCCTGAGAATTCGCTCAGCTATTGAGCAAAAACTCGGCGTTGGGTTCCATATTGCCACCACATCTGAGTGAAGGAGCGACACCACCTCTGAACCCATATCGACTTTCAAAGTCGCTCCAACTTCCACAATCCGGCCCCAAAATCCATTCCACTTCCTTTCCGCTATTTTTTCTTTAGGAATAAAAGGGATTTTGACAATAACCCACGAAAGAGCGCTGTCTGGACCAAAGCGCGTTTTGACTCCCTCACCCGTAATTGGTTCGCAAGGAGTGCAAGTTTTACATTCTTCACCGCAATCGCCTTCTTGAACCCCCTCGCTACTAATGCTGCCCTCGGTTTTCTTCGAGGCGGAGGATTTTCTCAAAGCAGCCTTAATCAGAGCTTTAGCTTGTTTCGGGCTTTTCGCTGTTCCCGACGCGATCGCAGCCAACGCCACTACTCGCTTGTCCTCCTGCATCTTCGCAAGTTGATACCCTACATCTATGCTGTGGTTATTAATAATGTCCAACCACTTTGCAGCCAATTCGGGGCGATCTTTCTTGAGCTCGTCGGCAGCTTTGACGGCAATGCGCCCTTTCCTGTAGTTCCTGCCGCACCCCAAGCCGACTATAGCTGCCACAATATTTTCCGTCAGTTCCATTTCCCTTGGAGTCAGACCCAAGTCGATCGGGTTCAATGGAAAATTTTCCATCAGCGGTTGCTGGTTGTCCGACGGCGGCTCTGCTGAGCCAGCAGCTTGGTGGCGAGCTTTCTTAGCAGCGTGCCTGTTCCTCAGCTCTCTAGCTATAGGCTCTACAACAATTCCTTCCCGAATTCTCTGTACAGGACTTTGGTGGCGGTGGCGGTTTTCTGCTACCAAGACAAACAGCTCGTCACCTTCAGTCTGGAAGTGGCAGACAATAACTGGGACAGACTTCCAGCCCAGCGCTGCCAGCGCCCTCCACCGCCGATGCCCGCTGACGATCGTGCCATCTGTTTTGACGGTCAGCGGTTGGACGTAGCCTTTGAGTTGGATCAACTCTACCAGGTCAGCAATACTTTCGGTGCACCCGTAAATTTCCTCATTGCGAGGGTGAGGCTTGAGTTGGTCAAGGCCAATATACTGAATCGCGTCGCTGACTGAGAGCGACACAGTTTCATTTTTATTCATTTGGATAGCCCTGGTTGTTTATTTGGGGATTGGGGCTTTGTACCTTTGCCTGCTAAACCCAATAAGGTTTCCTAACAGAAAGCTGGGGTTATTCTCTGTCGGGGCGGCGCGGGTTGTATCGGCAGGTCGCCTTCACTGTCAAAAGGTTCGCTGCTTTTACATTCTTAGAATAGCATATTTCTTAAACTAGCAATGCGCTACATTATGGTATAAGAAAAGACTATTATGTTTAAAATATTTTTTAATAATTATTGATTATTATGAGAGCGTTTCTGATAAAAGGTGGAGAAGTAATTAAAATTAATTATAACAGAGATTTTATGACGTTGTATTTCAAATTAACAATTACTAAAAACATAATGTCTGTGGGAGACTTTAGCCCATTTCTTACGTATTTTCCAGATTTCGGGCATCTCTGTGAGGGTTTTATTTTGTGACTAGCAAGCATTAACATAGGAGTGACTTTAGTTTAATTAATAAGTTTTATAATGTGTTTGGGTAAAAAAATAAAAGATTCCCCCGTTTAACTTCTTGCATTAGTTAAACAAGGGGAATGAACACTCGCGCTCGCCCCTACATCACTTTTACATCACTTTTACATCACTTTTACATCACTTTTACATCACTTCTACATCGCCCCTACATCGCTTCTACTTCGCGCTTGCTTGCTTTCTTAGGAGGAAACAGTTGGGCGATCGCCAGAATTGCAGGCAACATGGAATCCCCTTTACGCCCAAGCTTCAGCGAACCCTCTAAGTCAAGCAGCAGAGACACCGCAGACGAAAGGGATGTTAGAGAAGCAGCAGCTACTTCTTTTTTCAGAAAGTAGACTCGCTTCGGGTTAGCAATTTGACAAATCCGGGCAATTTCAGCGTCTTGCTTAACTCCTCCAACTATCGCCGCTTTCACCCACAACCAAGTTCTAAATTGAGCAATCAGCGTCGCACAAATCGCCAGCGGGAAAGTTCCTATTGCCAAAAGTTCAAGCAGCAAACAAACTGCTCTCTTAGAGTTATTTTCCCTCAGCGCTTCGGCCAGCTGGAGGCTATTTTGAGTGGTTGAAGGAACCAGCGATCGCACTTCCTTTAAAGTGAGGTTCGCGCCGCTGCTCAGGGTCGCCAGCTTGTGCAGTTCTGATTCAGCGCGGGCAGGATTGTTGCCGATCGCAACCGCCAAGTAATCAATAGCATTTGAGTTCAGCGACAGCCCTATTGCCAAAGCTTGAGTTCGGATCGATCGGGCAATGAGATCCGTTCGCCAGGGGGGAATAAGGTCGAACTCAAACAGCTTAGCTTGAGAAAGCAGGAATTTTGCCACCTTCAGGCGTTTGTCAATGGAAGGCGCTACAAAAACCAGGTGCGTCTTTTCCGGTATTTGCGGGAGCACCTGGAGAACCTCCAGTGTTTCTTCAGTAAACTGTTTGAAATTACATCCTTCTACCACCACTAATTTCGCTTTTTCCGTTCCAAAAGCTGGAGTTAAGGCGCAGTCAACCGCCTCGTCCAATGCCGAAGCATCGAAGCGGTGATAATTGAAATTCATCCAAGCTGGTTCGAGGTTCTTTTTAAAGGCAGAAAGCTTTTTGTGAATCGCGTGGAGGTCATCCCCTATCAGCAAGCTAATCATGGGTTCTTCTCCTCGAACAACACTTGATAGCGGACGCCCGTTGCCGCCAGAAATATCTTCTGCACCTTAGCTGCGTTTCGGTTGAACTTGTCCAGGTATTGGGCAGGCACGGCCAGCACCACTTTCTTTTCCGTCAGTGCTACCAGGGAAGCAGCACAGAGTAAAGCGCGGTTCTTCTCAGAAGTTGCTGAGAGCACTTTTTCCCAAATGGCTCGCTCTTTGGAACGGGGCGATCGCAACTTGGAGGTACTGGGCAGCTTCTGGGTGCGGTCGGGCTGCCTGGGGTTAGCAAGAGCGCCAAGAGCGACGTGGGGTTTTAATTGTGGCACCTTTGCCAATCCCAGCAAGCAGAGTTCCAGCCACAGCGTTGGGTGAGCGCTCTTGCTGAGCTGCCATTCCGAAGCCCGCAACTGTTCGAGGCCAGCAGCGATCGCATTGCAGTCCCAAGCAGAGGCAATTTCCATCAGGGCTGAGTGCGAAATGCCGCTAACTAGCATCAGCGAACAGTCTGACACGCTCGTTGCAAGCAACAAGTCCCGGTAGCAGGCTAGCAGCGACGCCAGCAGCATTTTAGGGCTTTTCCCGCTGTCAATGAGTTCGCGGGACAGTTGCAGCAGCTTCAGCGCGTTGCCGGTGCGGGCCGATTTCAAAATTGCAACTAAATCCGACTCCGGTATCCGCCCCGACAGCTCCAATACGTGAGAACTGGTAATTTCCTCTCCTAATAAGCTCAACTGGTCGAGCAACTGCAAGGCGTCCCTCATCCCGCCATTCGCGGCGCGGGCGATCGCAATTTTAGCTGCTTCGGCAATTGCAATTGACTCTTTCTCAGCTACCATTGTTAGCTGTTTGACAATGGCTGGGATTGGCAGCGATCGAAACAGAAACGTTTGGCAGCGGCTGTTAATTGTTGGCAGCACTTTGTGTTGCTCTGTTGTACACAAGATGAACACTACATGATGCGGAGGTTCTTCCAAACATTTTAGAAGAGCGTTAAAAGCTTGGGAACTCAGGCAGTGAACTTCATCTAAAATAAACACTCGGTAGCGGCTGATAACTGGTGCGAAGTGCGATCGCTCGATCAGGGCGCGAGCGTCATCCACGCCGTTGTGGGAAGCCGCGTCAATTTCAGCAACGTCTAAGCTGCTGCCTTTTTCAATCGAGCGGCAGGATTGGCACTTGCCGCACGGCTTTACTGTGGGTTTGTCTGCACTGGTGCAGTTGAGAGATTTAGCTAAAATGCGGGCCGTTGAAGTTTTGCCCGTTCCCCGTTCGCCGGCGAACAAGTAAGCCGGAGCAATTTTATTAGTTTTGACCGCATTGGAAAGTGTCCTTTGGATGTACTCCTGTCCGGCCAGTTCAGACAAGCTACGAGGGCGGTATTTTTGAGGCAATGCTGCGTACATGATTGAATCGTTAGGTAATTGTTTGCTGAGAATTAGAGTCATATTTGCGGAGTTTGCACTCAGAAGAGGAGAGAAGTAAAAAACTCAATATTTTCACTTCTGCCAAGCGAGCCTTTTCTGCAAAAGACATCAGTCTTTGAAAATCGGCATTAACAAGTATTTGGCATCCATTAGGATGTTGGGCTTGGAGCGGTTGCCAGCAGGAACTAAGATGGCGGGACCGTCGCGCTGAGTGAGGTGCATTTGGAGTTGGGAACTAGCGATCGCTTTTGCACCTTCCAACAGGTATTTTATGTTGAATGAAATTGAAAAATTGCCGTCTGAGTTAACGTGCGCCGCCATCTGTTCCAAGCCGTTTCCAAATTCTCTGAAAAGCGACAGTGACACTTGCTGTGCTTCGCTATTAATGCGGATGCTGAGCGTTTTTTCTTTCTTGTCTGCCAGCACAGCAATTCTCTCTATAGCTTTGATGAAAGGTGCTTTTTCCAGCGTTACCTGATGTTGGAAATCCTGCTGCAATAAATCGGGATAAGCTGGGTATGTGCCTTCTAAACAGCGCGTTACTAAGCGCTGCGCTCCCCACCGGAATTCTATCAAAGCGCTCTCAGTGCTGTAAGAAAGCTCTACTGGGTCAGCGGATGTCCTGCTCGATAAAATTCGCTCCAGTTCAGCGAGCGATTTAGCTGGGACTGTAAGCTCTAGAGGCTGTGTAATTTCCGCTTGTTTCTTCTTAGAAAAACCTTGAATTGAAGTATTGAGGACAACCAAACGGTGGCCGTCTGTGGCAGCAAATTCGAGGCTATCTTGGCCGATTTTGAAGTAAACACCTGTTAGGATGTGCTTGCCTTCATCGGTAGCGGTGGCAAACAGTGACCCTTTCAGCCCTTCTTTCAATGTTTCAGGGGGAATACGAATTGTTTGTGCTGTTTTTACTTCAGGAATGGCAGGGAATTCTTCACTCGAAATCCCTCGAACTTGATAGCGACCGCAAGCAGCAATTAGGGTAGCAACTGGACTGTTGCTAACAGCCTCTGGCAAGGTAGCGCTATTCCCGCTATCTTCGCTATCTTCACCTTCGCGATTCAAGGCTTCGCGACTGACTAAAGTGATATCTCCGGGCGAGAATTTCCCGACAATATCACTGAGAAGTCCGACTGGAATAGTCATGTCGCCGGGAGATTGAACGTTGGCCTCAAAGGAGGTTTGAATAGCCAATCTCATATCGAAGACGGTAAGTTGGACTCGCTGCGTTTTTTTGCAAGCAACTAAGAGGACATTTCCTAACACGGGGTGGGTGGGTTTTGCTGGGACAGCTTTGCTGACAAGTTCGAGATGGTTGGCTAAATTTTCTTGCGTGCAGACGAGCTTAATTTCTGCTGGCAAAAGCTGGGGAGAATCGCCTGCGCTATTGGAGGAATTGCGATCGGATTTTTCTTCAACTTTTAGTTCATCTTCGACCAAAGGTTCGGTTTGTTCTAAGGGAACACTTGCCTTTGGTTTAATTTTGGAAAATCCGCTCTCTTTTTTTCGGCTTTTAGCTGTCGCGGTGTGGGATTTGGTTTGCATCTTTGTGCGTTAAAATAGCTGCTAAGCGGGGGCAGCGCTAGCTGCCCAGAGAATAGCTCGCATTAGCAGCTTGTTAATTGACTTTAGATATAGCAATCAATCCTAAATCCTTTGTGAATTTCTTACTCCCTCCCCAAGGCATCGGGGAGGGCTGGGGTGGGGTAAAAAATTTACGACTCCTGCAAGGATTACTATATAAGATTATTGAAAGAAAGCTAATTCTGATAAATCAGCATTCATAGTAGGAATTAACAAAGTGCGATCGAGATATTTATTTCCTCGTTCGCAGGAGGTTTCAGGACTAAACAAACAAGCATGACAAGCCGCCCAATGCAAAGAAGTTGTATTTTGTAAAGGGCTATGTTCTGCACATAAAGGGTCAGAAGCACATAAACCAATTTGTTCTAAAGCTTGGTCAATATGACGACCCAAAAGCCCCGGTTCACCTAAACTGACTAATCCCCCTAGCGTACCTTCGCTGTCTGGTGCGGCTGTATAAATCAACACACCAGCCATTGGGCCATTATCTTCATTAGGATCTTTTGAGTAAATGCGTTCCCGCAAACTAGCAGCATTGTAACCACATTCTATTACTAATTGCCGCATCAAAGCATGAGCGAAGGAATGCAGTAAAATATAACGAATACGGGGGAAATTAGTATCAGGATCTAAGGAACGCGCCCTGCGCCAACGACGATGCGCTTCTAAGCTTTGTTGTTCGTATTTTGTTAATCGAGGTGTACTGGATAACCATTTTTGTAAGATTTCCTCTTGAAATTGCATAAAAATACCTTCGCCACGCACTTCAGAAGCTGGCACCCATGTAGGTTTAGAACGACTCAAAGGAGCCCAGTATTCTTCGGGTAATTCTCCTGTTTCAGCATAATCACCAGGAGATTCGATGCGGGTAAAACCAACTAAAGCACGAACTTCTCGCAAGCGTTCTACTAAGACAACTTTTTCAAAATAAGCTTCGTAACCATCAGGGGCGGCGACAGATGTTAACCGAAAATCAGCGCTATTTAAACTGGTGTTTACGTTAGAAAAAACTTGCCATTCGGGGGTTTTGATATCTTTCACATCCAGAAGGGGGGCTTCCCCAGCCCCCTGACGTTTTTGTGCGATTTCTTGCCAGATTTCACCATCTGAATATTTAGCAAATTCTTTGAGTTGACCGATTTGGCGGAAAGCAGCTAAAATATCAATTGTAGTAGCTTTTTCTAACACCGTCCAATGTTTATCAATTAGTTGCCCCAGTTGATTAATAGTAGTGGGAATCGAGAGTACAGAAAGGGTGATGGGAAACCAGCTATTTGATGCACCGAGTAAGATACTTTTCATTTGCTTGGTACATCCGTCTTCTGCAAAGTTGCGTAAATGGGGATGGCGGCCGCGACACTGAGGCATATTCATTTTACCAAGTTCGCCAAAGGCATCGGACATTCGGCGAGATTTACCGCAACTATCGCATTTTACTTCAATATCGGTGGCAGACCCAGAGATACCATATTCATAGAGACGCAGAGAACCTTTGCAATTACTGCTACCTCTATGAACGAAGTAGCGCCAGGGAAAATCATCTAAGTGTCCGTGTTGACAAGCTACTAAAAATCTCGCAGGGATGGCTGTTGGAGAAAAATTGCGGCAATTACTATGAATGTAGCGATTTTGGTCGGGTCGATGGCGGTCGGTTTTTAACTCAAATAGCCCCGCTCTTAAAGGTGCGAGTAATCGACATTGGGGACAAACTACCCAGGTGGGGAAAGGTGAGACTGGAATTCCTACTTTGGCGCTTTCATCAAATAAGTTAGGGATAAGGTTGTTTGATTGAGATATAGGTGGCGTTAGCAGTTTTTTGACTTGAGTACCGATTTCTTTTTGCACTGCTGCTAGTAACCGGGCTTCTCCTAATTCTGAGGCGTGAGTGAGTTCCCAATCATCTAATCCCATTACCATAGTTGATAAGTTGGGTAAATCTACAATAGAACCAATGCCTGAAGAAAATAAAATTTGGCTGGGTCGGAGTTCGCCGACTTTGTTTTTAGAAGAGGATTGATTTGTTGTCATTGTATTAACTAATATATGGCGAACCTAAATGATTTGTGCAAATATCTAGCGGTTGTGCCGACGGCGCGCCCGCCCGTCGGCTGACAAGTGAATCGTAGGGGATTGCTTCTAAAAGTTTAAATCAATTGGGGTAGTTTCACTCATTGATTGTATTGGACGATCGTCATCATCGGGGATGCGCTCGTCTAAAATTAAGCCAATATTCGGTTCAACATTTCGCAAGGAATTTAAACAAGTAAATGATTGCCAATTGCTTTGTCCAGGTTGTTCTAATAATCCCATTGTCAGCCCGTCTTTTTTAGTCTGATATCCTAAGATTTTTCCTCCCGTTGTATCCGCTGCTTCTGCTAACCAATAGTCTAATTTAGCTTCTAATTCCTGTTTTACTAAATCGCGGGTTTTAGTATCTCCTACTGCTAAAGCCCGATCGCAAATCGCATTAATAGCAGCTTCCACATAAGGATGATGGCGAGAAATCCTACCGGCTTTATCATTCGCGTTTAATTCGCTACCTGCCAAACGCACTAAAGAAACGAATAAAGCAGCTAACCCTCGGTCAATGGCCCGGGGAGCAAAAGGAGTAATTGAGAGGGCTTCAACGTGCTGATAGAAGGTAGCATGATAATGTTCAAATTGTTCGTAATGAGATAAATCTCTCGGTCGTGCCCAGTTATAAACAGTAAATACTAAACCGGGGAAACTTCGCCCTACCCGCGAGGTTGCTTGGATGTATTCAGCAGTGTTTTTTGGTTGACCTGTCACTACCATTACGCCTAAACGTTTTACGTCTACGCCAACAGAAATCATGTTAGTAGCTAGTAAAACATCTAAGGGTTTGCGCTTGTTATTTTTGTTGGACTTCTCTGAAGAAAAAGGAGTTTCTAACCAATTTAATACGATGGGAATATCGGTAGAATTTTTGCGCGATGTCAATTCTTCTACTTCCAGTCTCAGACGTTTTGCTAATCCTCTGCGGTCGGTTTTTGCTAAGCGAGATTGAATGTCATCATCCACTAAACGCCGAGTTCCTCCTAGTTCCCGCATTGAATTAAAATAACCCACTAAGGTCATCCAAGGGTCAACAGAATCGCCATATTTTTCAAACAAATATTGAGAGGCTGCCAATACTGCTGTATAAACGCGAATTAATGCTGCTTTTAATCTCCTTCCTGTGGCACAAATCCCCAAATATCGCCGACCGGGATAATCCTCTGAAGGCGGACGCTGACAGGAAAAGAAGTTATCTTCAATATCTAATCCTTGGGGTGGAAAAACTTGCACTTGGCGCAAAAATAGGTTATGCACTTGGTCGCGGGCTTGTCTAATTGTCGCAGTGGAAGCGATTACTTTGGGACGGACTATTTTACCGTTGACTTCCCACGATGCCAGTTGATCTACGGCTGTTTCATACAGTCCGACTAGGGTTCCCAAAGCGCCACTAATTAAGTGTAATTCATCTTGAATTATTAAATCTGGCGGCCTCAAGGCATTAGTCGAAATAGTTTTAGCAGTAGGGAGTCCGTATTTACTGGGGTGAGAGTCTGTGTCTTCGATTTCAGGAGAACGAAAACCGTGACGGGTGCAATATCCGTCTACTTGTCCGAATAGCATTTGTACAGCACCATTCCAGGGCATTTGGGCGAATTTGTCAACAGTTGCTATCACTAATGTTGGCAAGCGACGATAGATTTCTTCATCTACAACTACAATGGGTAAACCTTCGGTGGGAGATTGTTTTTGGGTAAATAAACATTTGCCTAAAGCATCACCGCAGTAAATTAAAGTGCGTCCTGATCCTTTGGCAAAGGATTCTACTTTAATATGTTGTTTGCCGGGGTCAATTTGAGAACCACACCAAGGACAATTAGTTAATTGATGGGGGGAACCGCTGCTAGTGGGTTGGTATTGTCCGAGTTTTTGTTTGAGAAATTCATTGCTTTGTTCGGTTCGGTTTGGTGTGGTTTTCATCCCTACCCATAACCCAATTCTAAACGGTTCTTTTCCCCATTTATTTTCATCTTGGCGACGGATTTCTTCGCAGGCACAAATTAAGGTTGTGGCGCGTTGAAATTGTTGCAATGTTAAGAGGCGGAGGGTGTAGCGCATGAGGACAGCAACGCCTGCGGCGCCGGAACGTCCGGCAATATTTCCTTGCAATCTTCTCAGTCCAATGGTGTAGGCTGTTAATCCTAGATAGGCTTCGGTTTTACCGCCGCCGGTGGGGAACCAAAGTAAATCTGCGATCGCATCTGTGGGATGACATCGATCTGGGTGGTCTAATTCGGTGATACTGGGAAGATTTAGCAGGATAAAAGCTAACTGAAACGGTCGCCAGGTGCGATTCTTGGGAATATCAATATTATCCCATTCGCTGGCTTCGCCGCGCCGTTTATTTTCTGCATAAATTGAGTGAATCCGCTGTTTCCACATGGCGACATTCATAAATTGGAACGCTTCAGCAGCCTGAGAATCTGTTTGTAATAACGTGATTCCTGCTTGAATCCGATCGCAAGTTATTTGACAATTTGCCAAGGCCGATTTTGCCGCATCCTGATAATCCTCTAAATCGGCGGTGGAGTCGGCAATTTTCGCAGTTTGTTGGGTAATCCATTCACTATAAGCAATAGTTAAAGAACTTAAAGCAGTTGATATATCGGGAATTTCTGCTAGTTCTTTCATATCTAAAATTAATCCCGCCAGTCCCGGTATTTCCTCAATAGTTGGCGGCGTAGTTTGGGGAATTTCGTAGGCGGGAACGACTTTAGTCTCAAGGCGGATAGCCCGATGCTTTTGGCTGGCTTCCCCATCGCCCTTTCTGCCTAAAAGTTCCGCGTGTACGCCTGTCCCGTGTCCGACGGCAAATTCTATGCAGTCGCGGTACTGCATCGCCATTGCTTGTTCTTCGGCAAATAAGACGGGGTTGAGTTTACCGAGTTGGCGTTTCAGCCGCCGTTTAATGAAAATCTCGGGATATTTGGGGTCGGCAGATTCAACGCTTAATTCTGGTTGAAATAACCAAGCGCTATCGCGTCTCATTTTCGGTTCTTTTTGTCCGTTAACTAAGAAGAGAGTCACGATCCAATCTTGATGCTGTTGGCGAATTTGACCTTGAACAAATACTGCTTTTTCTGGATCGATTTGCCAAGGATTAATCGCGCCTACTTTTAAGATAATATCCGGTGAGGTTCCTCGAATGGGGTAGCGTCGCCACAAGGTTTTTGCTTCGCCAGTAGAAGTTTGGGCGCTTTCGCTTTTCCCTTTTTCGTATTGTCCCCACCCTGCTTTTACTTTAATTGCTTTGGCATTTCCATCAACACAAAAAGTCATGCCAATTGCGGAGGGAAACATTTTCTCGGCGGGGAGAATGTTACTTTCGGTTGTGCCTTCTTCTAAAGTACCGCTACCGGAAATGGCTAATTCATCCATTTGTTCGGGCGTTTCTTCGAGTTCTTCGGGTACAATATGCCGATCGCTAGGTGCGATCAATCCGACGAGATAGCGATCGCTAACTCGCATTTCGTCTATCTCTTCATAGTCTCCTCCGGCTGGACCGAGTAAATCATTTAATATTGCTTCTTCTAAATTTTCCCGAATTTGATAATAACTTGGGGGTGGTATAATAGAAGGATGATTGTTTTCACTATTTGGATGGTTATTGTTTTCACTATTGGGATGGTTATCGTTTTCACTATTGGGATGGGTATTGTTTTCACTATTTGGATGGTTATTAAAAAACTGTACAACTTTTTTAGCAATGTTATCGGACATGGTAGGATTTTCTAAGTCGATGACATCGCTATCATCTGAGCTAAGACCCTTTAATAAAACTGCTAAATGTTGTTCGTTGGCAGAAATGACGCTACTCCAATCTAGTTGGGCGACGCGATTTTTTAACTGTTCGTTAATCGCTGCGAGGTCTAAGTTGCCAGGTAGTATAGCAGGAAGTTGGATAATATTCATAACATTGCAATATTTTGTAATATTCATAAATTAGCAATTTAGCATTTTAGCATAATACCACATTTAAATACATAGGGTGCGTTACGGCTACGCTTAACGCACCATCTTTCACTAAATGTGATAGTTTTAAATTGCACGTTTATATCAAATCGTCTATTGTGGCTAAGGATCGTTTTCATCAAGTTGTTAAAACTGCTCTTACTAAGGATGGGTGGAATGTTACTCACGATCCACTTAAAATTAAAGTGGGCGGTGTAGATATGGAAATTGACTTGGGGGCAGAACGATTACTGGCAGCAGAGCGAGGAAATGAGAAAATTGCGGTAGAAGTCAAAAGTTTTTTAGCTAGTGCATCGGCAATTTCTGAGTTTCATACAGCACTGGGGCAGTTTATTAACTATCGGGCTGCATTGCGTCGTGAAGAACCCGATCGCATTCTCTATTTAGCCATACCCGATTTAATCTATAACAGCTTCTTTCAACGTGATTTTCCAGCATCAATGCTGCAAGAAAATTCCGTAAAATTGATTATTTACGACATTGAACTGGAGCAAATTTCACAATGGAAAAACTAACGGATCAATTAACCAACTATCAGCAAATTGTACAGCAATTATTGATGGATTACGCAGAAATTAAGCCAGCTTATGGTGATATTGAAGTTGAAACTATCTTTGATACACAGCGAAATCACTATCAAATTGTGCATCTGGGTTGGCAGCATAAACGCTGGGTACATGATTGTATAATACATCTTGATATTCGCAATGAGAAAATCTGGATTTTTTACAATTCAACAGAACATGATATTGCAGCAGATTTAGTCAATTTGGGTGTACCAAAACAAGATATTGTGTTAGGTTTTTATCCTCCTTTCATGCGGGAAATGAGTGATTATGCAGTGGGCTAAAAGTAGAATAAATTTCGTAGTAAACACTTTAGTGCTAGAGGGACTAAAGTCCCTACTACGAACATTTTACGTTTGTAGTAAGCACTTTAGTGCTAAAGGGACTTCAGTCCCTACTACGAACGTTGGTTTCATCGGCTAATCAAAATAAGCTTAACTGTCCCTCAGATGATACCTGTTTTTTAGCAGTTTTCCCCCCACTTTTCCCCTTCTTCTTCCCTTTGTCGTGCAAACCTTGGGCGTCTTCTTCGGCGTAGCGTTCGTGATTCAGCAGCAAGAGTCTATCTAGCACTTCCCGCCGTGCGGTTTCGCTGATGGTGTAGCGCAATCCTTGTTTGGTTTCGTGGAAGTCATGCCCTAAGTCTATGTCTTGCCAACCGTAGGCGGCGGCAACGGCGTTATCCATTTCTACGTGCAATTCTCGCAGTTGTTGAATATCGGCGGCGGTTTCGTCGGGGTTGTGGAAGCGGTTGTAGGTTTTGGTTAATCCTTCTTGGCGAGAAAGCATGATGGATTGGCGGTGGGTGTAATATTTTTCGCCTATTTGTTCTAGGTTTGAGGTTGATGGGGGGAAGGGGAAGGTTTCAAAGCAATCTGAGGGCGAGTAATTTATATCCTTTCGCATGGTAGAGCTATAATTCCAAGCCCAGTGATAATGAATATGAGATTGTAGAAGTGTGAAAAATAAGTAATTATCGAATGGAAAAATTACTAACCTATGAGCAAAGACAATATTAGCGGGTGCAAAAGTAAATCCTAAATGATTATTTACGACTGAAAGAGTTAGCACCTGTTTCATATCTGTGATCGCATTATGGAGATCTGGTCGTTTATCCCAAAATTTCCAGTAGTCATATTCGTGAATTTGGTTTCCTTTAGCAATAATTTCATCTCTTTGAGGCTTAACCCTTTCTGTAAGAATTTGTAAACATTCAGGATATTGGCTCGCTTTTTCAAAATCCCAATCAAAAAAATTAATTATCCAGCGAGTAGGAGACTGATTGGGTGTTGAGTTTAAATCCTGTCCATTCAGATAGGGAAATAATATATCCTTATTTTGCGGATTTTTTTCAATTAATTCTTGAGCTTCTTCTGGAGTTAGAATAAACCCTATTCCTAACACATACAATCCAATAAAAGATTTATTCCGATTAGTAGCTAGTCGATGGGGATTACCCACTGCTTTACTTGGAATGGTTAAATAAGGGGTAATTCCTTTAACAGGCTTTTCATCTAAGATAAATCCCCCCTGCCATTTTTCCTTGCGTAACCAAACATATGCAACTTCTAAACTTGCGCTTCCTTCCCATTTCCGGCTGGGTACTGCATGGGTAATAATACTGCCATTGGCAACTAATTGATCTAATCCTACCTCTCTCGTATCTCCTTGGGCAATGGTATTGGTAGCAACTAATCCGAAACCTCCATTTCGATTAATTAATTCCCCGGCTCTCAAGAAGAAAAAAGCACATAAATCAGCACTACCTTTAACTCTCTTTGCTATATGTTCACCAAGATAAGCTCGATATGCAGCTCCTAAAGCTGTGCTAATCTTTTTTCCTCCCTGAAACGGTGGATTTCCCACCAACGCAGCAAACCCCTTGGGTGCTGAATCATCCGAAAACACCTCTGGAAACTCCAACTCCCAGTGAAACGGTCGCAACTTTTCCAAATCTGGCAACACCTGACGCACCTCATCAGAAACACTCGCCCCATCCCGAAACACCGTTAACAGAGTTTGCCTTAACCCTTCTCGTTCCGCCTCAGACAAATCGTTAAAATAACTAGCAACCAGCAAATCGCAGCCATCGCGCAAATCATTAGCAACAGCATTTGCCTTCGCCAACAAATAAGCCTTCTCGGTTTGGTCTTGCGCCGTCATCCCAGGTTTCGCTGCAATTTGCCGCCGCAACTCAATAACCTGTTCAACCTCCCGGCGAATCTTATCCGCAAACAAAGCAGGTGTACCAGTCGTGTCCAAATTCCAGTAGCGCAACTGTTCCAAATTCACCCCAACCAGCGAATCCCCCCACTTGAAGGCATGATCTAAAAACGTAAACGGACGCGCTTTTGCTAACGTAATCAACCACAGCGATAACTTCGCCATCTCCACCGCCAGAGGATTTTTATCTACTCCATAAAGACAGCGTTCCGCCACAATCCGCCGCGCCACCGTCAACCGTTCATCACTATCTTTCGGAATCGGACATTCATCAGGACGAAACTTAGATAAAGTCCCCTCCGGCGCAATCACTACCTTCCCCGGATTTTCCCGTTCCAACCCTTCCCACGCCTCCACCAAACGTTCCGCCAAATAGCGACAAGTCTGCACCAAAAACGCCCCACTCCCCATCGCCATATCGCAGACTTTGAGTTGCAGTAACTCCTTCGCTGACTTAAGCCGCCACTGTTCCTTCGGCTTCCCCTCTGCCACCCCTTCATAAACCAACGGTTCCAGGGTATATTGCACGATAGGTTCGGTTAAACTGCGCGGTGTATAATGCGTCCCCGTTTCCCGACGATTTGAACCTTTCGTGACGTAGACACTGCCCTCTGGAATCACCATTGGATACTCCAGCGTGTCCAGGCGAATCAATCCGGCAAAGGGCAAAACGCGCTGATACAATTCCCCATCATTATTGCAAGCCGCCCGCAACCGCTCCAGCACCCTTGGCGAAATCTTTGCTGAGAGAACCTTACGCAGCGCAGCAGGGGACTTATTCGACTGCTCTTTGACAAATTTGACCAAATCCTCCTCCCCCTTGGCTTGCAGCCGCTCCAACTCCAAAAGCGCCACCTCTGGTTCCCGTTCCCGCGTCCCAATCAATCCTAAAACCGGAGACGTTGCCCTGACTGCGGTATGGTCGAGCAAACCTTCATAGACATGACCGATTTGCTCAATATCCAGCGCCCGAAACGAAAGTCGGCGCGGTTCCAGCGTCCCACCCACTCTGATTTGCAAAATTTGCAACGCTTCCAACAAATGCAACACAATCCGATTGTTCACAGGGATAGGTTCAGCAGAAATCTCCTGCCAGCGACTTCCCCGCACTCGCCCCTCCAAAAACGGGAATCTGTCCGGGTCGAACAAACTGCCGCCATAGGCGGGAATATCCAGCAAATCGTGGCGAATTCCCCCATGCACAGCGCGAAACGTCGCCAACAACCGACACCACGCATCGCTGCGGCGTTCCAACACCTCCTCGCCAAACTTATCCGCATCGCTGCGCAACTTAGCGGAAATGGTAGAAACCGCATAATATTCGTGATAAAGCGCTTCTCCCCCCGCCGAAGGAATCAACTTCCGTTCCTCCGCTGAAAACAGAAACACCAGACGCATCATCACCGTCAGCGCCGCTTCGTAAAGCTGAGGTTCCGAAATATCTTGCAAAAGAGTGCGATTTCTATCTTGGTCGATGCGGTCTAACGCCTGTACCAGCACCTCCACCGCCCGCCGTACCTGATAACCCAATTGGTCAGTAACTTCTTGCTGGTCACTAATACTTTGAGTTAGCAAAGTTTCCAAGATTTCGGAGTCATCCACCCCAAAAAACCGCCTCACCCCCAACAAACTGCGAAACGCCCGCAAAGTCAAATGTTCTTCCAACCACAGCGTCCCATACCAAGAAATAAAACCCGTGGTTTCACCTCTAGGCGCATTAACTAACATCCAATGTTCGCCATTAGTTACTAACCCCAACCGCACATTAGCAGCGTGCAATAATTCCATCATCCGAGTCGCGGGACTTGCTTTCCAGCGCTGTCCTGCCAAAGGTTTCTCCAAATCCTGTTCGGCAGGTACAATCTGAACTAATAGCCGGGGCGTCCCTGCATTGGGTGTTTCTTGAGGATTAACAATTACCCAATCGGGCCGCAGAGTTTCGCCCTGTTGTGCAACAGTGGTTTGCAACCCAGGCGGAATGCGCTGCCCTTCTAACAATACCTCCTCCGGCAATTCCAAAGTCTGCCGCAAAACAAATTCCACCCAAGCGCGATGAATCGCTTTTTCAGGACGCGCCCCCAGTTGATTATCCTGCCATTCTTCATAGGCTAACCGTAACAGCTTAAAATGTTCCGAGTCATGGGCATCTAACCCACTGGGAAACACTTTCAGCAATACCGGTAAACTTAAAAAAGGCCCGGAAGCTTCAACCAGAGATAACCATTCAGCGTGGTGACGTGCGGTAGACATGATGGGTAATGGGGAGTCGGGAGTCGGGAGTCGGGAGTCGGGAGTCGGGAGTAGGAAGTGGGGTTTTTATTGCTGTTGAATGGCGCTGACTAAGATACCTAAAATTTTCTTGATATCCTTAATATAGTATTCGCTTAAATCAATCGAAATTACTTTATCCTGTAACTTTAGAAATTGCCAAATCGTGCCGATAGTGATTACTCCATAAATACTTTTGATTTCATTTCCTTGTCGTTCATTAAATAACTGTGCTGCTACCATTTCCGCAATACACTGCGCCAACCCCGATTTTAAGTTTTCATTCTTCGTCTCCACCAGCGTAATTACCGGGGCGCGAACAAATAACTGTTCTTTCGATGAACTAATGATAAAATCACAAAACCCATTTAAACCTTGTTGGACATCAACCGTAAAGTCCACCCCCGAAAACAAGCTAATTTGACCCTTAAATTTGCGCCTAATCTCTAACAAAACTGGACTAATAATCATTTCCGAACGGGCTTTTTCCGTATTAATCGCCACCGCCAAATCAACATTTTCACCTAGAATTGTCACCAGTAAATCGCTACATTCTGCTTCCGGTACATCCGCAAACATTCCCGACGCTTCATTCACTGTCAATCCAAACCGTTGACTTACTTCATTTAACTTAAAATCGCTGTACGCCATTTGCCTCACTCCTAAAAATTGATGATAAATTGTCTCAATCAACATGATAATTTACCTCACAAGTTTCTGCGGAACTAAATAAGTAACCGCCAAAGGAAACAATCGCGGCGTTGGATTAGCAAATCTCGCCCTAATCATCCCCGTTTCCTGTTCAATCTCGCGAGGAATTTGCTCAATCCTCAACTTTAAACTATTGACATTTCGCTCAAACTGTGCCTGTTCCTCCGTATTAAATAACTCCAATTGCTTAAACTCCGGTTCCTCAAACTCTTTTTCAATACTAAGCTTTAACTCAGTTAAAATAGCCGTAATATCCGCCACCTCTTTATCAGCCCGGTTCTGCAAATCCCGTTGTAAACTAACAGTTCTCTCATTCATCCGCGCCTGCAAAGTTTTTAGCAATTCATCGGCATAATTCGGCCAAAAATTTGCTAATTTTTGTTGAACGCTATCTGGCGCTGCTTCGGGTAAAACTGCATTTAACGCCCCTTGCAATTGCATCACTTTCAACCGAGTAAATTTCCCATCCTTCAACACTCCCCCGGCCGTAATCACCTCTTCATGTAACCGTTGTTGGTCGGTTCCTAAAATCACCAATCTACCATAAGCAACCACCGCCGGAGTTTCCAACCCCGAACTAGCAGAAACTAACCTCGCCGTCACGCGATGCAAGCATTTTCTTTCCTCCCCAGACCACACCTCAGCCCGCAACAAGCGCAAACACATTTGTACTAACCGATGATTCAAATGTGCTAACACCACATTATCTTTACCCTGGGCTAATTCCGGGTCAAAAACAATGGGGCGAATCACTTTGGTATGGGGATGGGCTAACCCTTCGCTACACATCGCCCAACTGCTTTTTAGGGCTGGTAAATAAAAAGCTTTTCCCTTTAAACCTGCTATCTGAGTTTCTATCAGTGGCGGTTGTTCAGCTAACTCTAGCCCAATTTTTACTACTGATTCTATATTATCAGGAGTCAACCGTAAATTCTGGCGAGTTTCGTTTAATTGTTCCCGCAATTTATCAATCTGTTCTCTCACTTTGCGCTCAAACTTTAACATTCGTCGCACAGGTTCCGATTCCCGTTCAGATTTGCTAGTATCTAAAGTAGTGCGATATCCTAACATTGCTTCTTCTACTTGCTGGGCAATCACCATACCCACTTTACCCAAATCTTCTCTGATATTATTAACTTTTAATGCCGCCCGCATTAAAAATTCTAAATCACCTTCTAAATCACCCGGTTTAGTTCCCGTTACCGAATTTTGTTTATAATCTTTGCCGACAAAATGATAAACTAAAACCTCCTGAGCTTTTTGTCCGTGACGGTCAATTCTGCCATTCCGCTGTTCCATCCGATTCGGATTCCAAGGAATTTCATAATGAATCAACTTAGAACAATAATTCTGTAAATCTAACCCTTCCGAAGCTGCATCAGTTGCGAGTAAAATCCGCACAGGGGAAATATCAGGGTCGGTTTGAAAAGCAGCTTTGACTTTTTCCCTATCTTCCGAAACCATGCCGCCATAAAGAGTCATCAATCTGTCTCCTTCGATTAATCTTTCGGCGGCTAATAAATTATACAACCATTTTTGAGTGGCGCGATATTCGGTAAAAATAATAACCCGTTCTTTCGACCATTTTCCATTAGGTTTGATCTGAGTATGAATCCAATTCAATAACTCTTGAGCTTTGGCATCCGGTCGTTTGGCGGCATCTTCTGCCCATTGTCGCATTTCTTGTAATAATTGTTGTTCTGCTGCCGAAAGTGGGCGAAATAATCTGCTAGTATTAGTAATTGCCTCATCAGTTGCTTCTTCGTAAACCGCATCATCGGCAAATTCTTCTTCAACTTGCTCTAATTGACGGCGTAAAATTCCCTCAGTTGGTCGTGATAGAGTGGTAGCAGTCCGGCGGCGGGCAGAAGTTAAAGATTTTTCGTGCTGGGCTAAGGTAATCGCAAAAGCTTCTGGTGAAGAAAACAAGCGTTTCTTTAACAGTTTTAAAACAAATTCAGTGGCATACTTTTCTGTATTATCGGCCACACCTTTACCGCGTAATTCGGTGTAATGTTTTAAAGCTGCGTGCGCCCTCCGTTCTGCTGCGGGATAATCTACTAAAATAGGGGCTAAATTCCGTACTGGAAATAAAGGCGAACCATCCCAGTTTTGCATCTCCTGTTTTAGTCGCCGCACCATGACAACTTGCAGTTGGTTTTTGTCAGGAGAAACACCCCTAGCAAATCTTTGGGAGTCTAACAATTCTAATAAAGCGGTGAAACTTTCGGGATAACCGTTATGGGGAGTGGCGGTTAAAAATAATTTGTGTTCAAAATGAGGAACTAATAATCTAATTGTAGTGGTTCGGAGGGAGTCAACTGCATATTTTCCGCCGCCGGATGGTGCGACGTTGTGCGCTTCATCGACAATCAGCAAGTCAAAACGGCGGGGATAGAGGGGTTCGCCTTCGGCGGGGAGGAGTTCGCGAAAAAGACGCAGGGGGCGATCGCGCTTGATAAAGTCGATCGAGGTAATCAATCTGGGAAAATGCTGCCAAGGATTAACATGAATCCCGCGAGAACGCCGTAACTCCTTCATCAAGTTACTATCCACAATCCGGAAATCTAAACCAAATTTATCTCGCATTTGGTCACGCCATTGAATTTGTAGCGCTGAAGGACAGATAATCAAAATACGGCGGCAACGATGGCGAATTGTCAACTCCTGCGCGACTAATCCCGCCTCAATGGTTTTCCCTAATCCTACATCATCAGCAATTAGTAAGTTAACACGGGGCATTTGAATGGCACGCACAACGGGGTCAAGCTGATAATCTTCAATATCAATCCCGCTACGAAAGGGAGATTGTATAGTACGAATATCAGCAGTTGAAGCGCCCCCCCAGCGTACCGCATCCAAAAAAGCGTCTAATTTAGCGGGTTCATCAAAACCTGTAGGTGGCGGTAGTTCCATCCGTTCGCGAATAAAAGCCCCCGGTTCTAATTCCCAGATTACCTGTAATTCTTCTCCCAAAGCATCATCTTCCACAGAGGAAAGCATCACCAGGTTTTGCAACTGCTGTAACCCTGGTAGCATGGGATTAACAGGTATGGCAGTTGGACGTATTTCGGTGACGACGTATTGGCGCGATCGCACTTTGACTAACTGACCCAGTTCTGGAATTGCTCTAGTTAAACTCATACCATCCTCTGGGAAACTTTGACACTACTTCCGTCTGTGTGGCACTGTTTTAAGTTGGTGCAACTTTTTCGGTGAGATAAAGAGTGCGATCGCAACCTAACAATTTTCTCAGCTTTTAGTCCCGTATTGTTATTGTACCCCATGCTATCTTTATATAAACATTACTGTAATCGCCCTTGAGTACGATTAAAAAAGTAGCACCTTTCAAGGGCGATCGCGCTTGCGCTGACTCGATGGCGGAGGCGTAGCCAGCCACAGGCATCGCCCTTAAACTCTAAAAGTGCCATTCACCAAATATAAAATGGGTTCACTTAGTAACAAAAACCCGGTGCTTCGCACGACTACAGCTCACGTACATAAGCTGATTGTGCGCTCGAATACTGTCGCGGTATTCTTTGACAAATTGAGCTTTTTGACTAGGGAAAAGTTGAGCGAGATACAGCAATTTACTAGCGACTTTCCTGCCGATATCACTGCTATCAATTCCCACCTCCGTGAAAGTAGAGCCTTGAGAATTGTGTACAGTAATTGCCCAACAATTTCTCATATCTGCAAAGATTTCACAATGGTCGTACCATGCCTTCCATAAGCTCGGATTGCTTTTAGCATTTTGCAGCAACCTAGCATTGTCCTGTTGGAATCGGCAAGCGTCACTTTCGTGGAGGATGTAAATTTGGCGTTGGTCGCCTGCATCGGTTTTAACCTGGAGATTCCAGGCTTTATAGCCAGAGTACCTATCCTCTTGAAATTCGGCAATTTCCACTTCTGCTGATGTGGGCAGGATGACGGTTTTGCCGTCGGGAGCAATAACGGGAGCTTTAGCAATCAACCTCTCTCCAATAATAAATCTGGGAGCATTTTTTCCGTAGATTTTGGCTCTGATTTTGCTATTCCAGTAGGCGACGCGCTCGTTAGTGTAGCAGAGGATGCGAAAGCAATCAGGGTCTTGAGGGAAAGTAGAAGAGAACTTTTTTAAGGCGTATTTCAGCAGCGTTTTTTCTCTGACTAAGAAGGCTCCGTTTTTTTTATCAAGGCTGAATTTGGAGAAGGGTTTGAACGCCTCTTTGCTCTTGACAGCCGTGCGGCAAGCTGTTACGAATTCTAGCAGGGGGCTGCCCGCACCTTGCCTGACGACCTCTGTTAAAACGGCTTTTTCAGGCACGCTGAAGGATTGAGATTTTTTCTCTTCTATGAAGCCATTATTAACCGGAGGCAATTGTGCGGGGTCGCCCATAACAATAAGCTGCCGATTGCTGCCGATGAGTAAAGCGCTAGCAATTCTTTCTTGAATAATATTCCACAGTTCTGCTGTAACCATACTGCACTCATCGAGAAAAATGGTGTCGTACAGGTGAAGGAAAGAAGGAGAAACTTGTTTGAGGATTTTATTTTGCCCCTGTTTGACTGGAGCTAATCCCAATAGCTGGTGGATGGTCATAAAGTCTACTCCTCTCAGTCCTTTTTCAGCAGCCATCCGTCGCAATACGCCTACAGCTTTATTGGTGGGAGCAGTGAAAGCGACTCTCTTTCCGGCGCTGACTAATTGTTCTGCTACCAGGTTGACAAGGGTTGATTTTCCCGTACCTGCATATCCAAATAGCCCGAATACCCGTTTAGAACTTGCTACAAATTGTTCGAGGAGTTGGAGGGCGTTGTTTTGTTTAGAAGTTAATTGAAAATTCGGTTTTACCAGTGTTTGAATCATAGGGTTGGTTTCTTCCGCTATCTTTCAAACACTAATCAGCGCTAGCTGAAATTTACACAATCATTAATTGATGGAGACGATAATAATAACTCTAACAGGACTTACGCATAACCTCTATATGTAGGGTGAGCCATAAGCACCTTACAGCTACCAATAGTTTATTTAAACACTTGGGGCGTAAGTCTTGTATAATTTGTTCTGTTGATTTGACTGCTACTCAAATTTTCCATAGTTAGGACTTATGCACCCATCAAAAACTCTCCCAGTTATCAGTTGGATTGATAACTAGGAGAAATTGTGGAGAAGCGGAGTTATTAATCTAATGCAGGTACTTTGACTAATTCGACTTCAAAATAAGTTTTGCCCATTAATCTTGAGGCAAAACTGGCTGTTCTTGACTATCAAAAATAATCACAAATGTGCGATGTTTAACCAACCGGTGCAAAACCCGCAGATGCTCATCTGCATCGTTTCTCTTGCGAAATCGCGCCACAACAATACGCTGGCAATTAGGAAGTAAGCGAATTAAGCACCACGGGTGCAACTTCTCAAAATAGGTCATTTTAACCTCCTGATAACAGTAACAAATTGTGTTTGTGTTTGATTACCTGCCATTACCTTAATTGAAACAATATTGTCAAAGACAGGTCACGGTGATATTGACAGTTGACTATATTTGTGCTGAAACCAGCTCAAATTATTTTTTGATGCTGAAAAGGCTTGATGTATATAAAATCAAAAACAATAGTGGCGCGTCTATTTGGAAATGAGGCATTAGAAATCTCCTCAGAAACTCGCAGGGGAGAAGGGGAGAGGGGGAGAGGGGGAGAGGGGGAGAAAGAGTTTCTTTGATCCATAACGGGTGCTGGGCCTCCGTGAAACGCTTTGAAGTTTATCAATTTGAGAAAACACGGGCAATTGTTCAATGCACTAATTTCAAGCAGACGTGCCACTACTAATGCACGCTATTATCTTCAGAAAGCCGACATAGCAAGGTTGCCAGCGCCTCTGGAATTTCCTCAAAATGTTCCAGCAGAAAGTCCATTACTGCCAGATGACGCAAATCGACAGGAGTAGGAAATCTTCGATTTTTCCCCTTTTTAAACCAACCCCGCACTGTAGAATTAGAACGGGAACAAATAAAAGCGATTTCCTCGTAACTCACCGCCCACTTGCCATAAAACTGCTTCGGCGTCATTCCCAATTGGCATTGGCTGTAAGCTGCAATTAAATTGCGTTCTCTATCTGTCAAAGTCTGCGGCTTTTTCATCCTCAAACCCCTCCAAATCTTCCTCCCGCGCCGTATCAAACTGACACCAAGCTGCGCTCTTGGAATTAGCAGCCAGCCAAATTATGTAGCACCACATCCAACAGTACCGGCGCGGTTCGCAGTTGTAAAATTTGCCAATAACTATCCCCCAATCAGCTTCTTCGCCAACACCCGTCCAGCGCACCATGTCGCCGCACTCAAAGCGCGGCGTGTGAATTTTGGCAAAATTAGCAGGCAATTCGATTGAAGGTGGCATCCCCTTCAAATCTCTTAGCAACAGCGCCGAAATCAAATCTCGACTTCCTTTTAAGATTGACATAAGTTCATAGCTGTGAATCGATTGCACCTGACTTTTTTTGACAGGTTTTCCGGCAAATTTCTTGATAAAGAAATTGCAGCGCGATATTCCCCTAAATCAATCAACTGAAATCAAGCTGTGTAAATTCCTTTCTCCGGCATAATTGCCCTGTTTTGAAATTAAATGCTAAGCCGTGACCCGGGCAGGTTCCTAAATTAGGGTGCTTGGTATTTGGCAAAAGTTTATAACCTTTGTGGGGGCAAATATTACCAGGCAGCAAGGAGCAATTCGAGTAAGCTTCCTCCAAGCGTGGCAAGAAGTTGTAGTCGGCTGAAAGGATTGGTATATTGCGGTAGCACAAGCGCACCACTTGTTTTATTTCGATAACTTCACAAGCTAATTGAACTCGTGCTTGCCAATCTTCAGCAGTTTCCCCATCTGTGAAGAATAAGTTGATAAGTCGGTCATGCCAAAAGCGAAAGTCAAAGTGATAGTGGAGCGGTTCAAACTTGAGAATCTCTGCATCAGAGTGCGGTCGCTCAGGAAGTATAGGAATCCAGAAAGGGATGATTTTTCCTGGAAATCTTGATTCCAAACTGGGAGGACAACAGCTTTTAACGCATTGTACAAGCGCTCTTTCTCCAATGGCTACTACTTGATTCTGTATTTTAAAATTTGTAACGGAGATAGGCATAGTTTTTTGCAATTAATTAGTGTTGCTATAAATTGGCAATAATACTAATTTCTCTCTCTCATAGTTACAAGGAAAGATTGCGTGCGTTTAATGGAAATGATTCTGCTGTAACAAAATTTAATGGATGCGTTGCAAAAATTTTTGCAGTACAGAAATCGCTGTCCAATTACCTTTATTAGCAGCTTCGAGATATCGCCTTAGCAACTCTTCAGTTACTTGTTGGTCAAGCCAATGCGCCAATTCCACTAGCTCCTGCTTTTGTTGTTGATTGTGCCCTGCCAACAACTCAAACATCCCCAACTTCTGCAACGTAGAAATGTCAAAGTTTGCCAGTTCTTCCTCAATCCTTTGCCGTTGCTGTTCAACTTCTTCTGGTGACAGAGTGGGCAGCGGTGGGTGCTGGATCTTGAGAAATTTCTCTACTTCTGGGTAATCTCCGACGTACATCTTTCCTTCCAAGCGATCGCACACAATTGCATGGGTGGGAAATTCATCATCGGAACCGAGGTGGTATGGTTCCAGATCGAGGGCGAGAGCGGGATGTTCAGTAAGTGGCTCGTACACGGCATAATAACTGAAGGTCCCTAACCCTCTACCATCAGTCCAAGTAGCTTTGCTGCCCATATAAAACATGGCGAAGTATCGGGAATCACCAACGATACCCACCATTTCTGGCAGCATGGGCGGTAGTGGTACTGGCAGTAAATTCAAGTTGTTTCCGTTCATGGCGAGATAGCATCCCTCTTTGAATTTTGTGTGGTTAATTGAAAGGGAGCCAGTTAACTGAAATAGAAGTCAATCCTAATTCTTAACAGCTAACTGGCTTTTTTGAGGGCGATCGCCCGTGATGAAGGCTTTCCTAGGTGAATGCGTTCGCTATTGTTAAAAATGGATGAAACTTAAATGAACAGGTCACTCCCAATAGCGGCGATAGCCGCTCTTTGACCAGCCCAATAGAAGCGTGCGATCCTCTTCGAGAGCTGCGCTAACGACGTATTTACGTCATCCTAGGTGTTCGCGATCGATCAGAAACAAGATTTATTGTCGATCGCGGTTGAAAAAAATCAGATCGAGCGATCCTCTTCTCCGGCTGCGCTAACGTCGTCAACAACCAAATGGAAGGTGTTTGAGAGCCTTCTTCACGCGCGCGTGACAGGGCTGCCGCTCTTTGACAAGGCCAAACCTGTCTTGTACTGACAAATTTGTCAGTTCAATCTTCTGACTATCAATGAATGAATATCCCTAGATTTTGACAAGGGCTTTTCGCCAGAAAATAGCTTAATTCTTTGAGCTTTTTTTTAGGGATATAGTAGTCGCTACCAACCAAAATTACCCCAAATATCTAACTTTTAAGGGGTAAATATTGGCGGTTTGTAGGTGTAATGACAATCATGATTCCGGTGTATTTACTGCTGGTGTCGCACTGATAAGTACCTTCGGTTTGTTGATTGGTGGAGTCATTTTTAATGATTGGGGCATTTCCTAGCATTTGCAGCAGTAAGTATATATCTATCTGCCCTTTGACTGGTTCCGTAAGATAGTTTTTATGGAGTTATGGGGATTACGTCAATTACAACTCAAGAGTCAGGAAAGCTTATTCACACCTCACTCTTGAGCAGGCGGCTCAAACCAGTCAGGATTGTCGCGGATAGCAGTTGCCTTTGTTTTAGCTAAAATACATCCGGGAAGAAATGGGTAGCCATCGCGAGCCTTGCGCCTGAATTCAAAGAAGACTTACGGGAGAGCCCTTCAACTGTTGAAACAATCTGCCGAACCAAAGTCGCGATCGCCTCACTTCAGAATCCCGAGCGCCTTGACAAGCTGTTCCGGCTGCACTTCTAAATAGCGCTGGAGGCTCGACAAATTTTTGTGACCTGATATCTCCATAATTACCCGCAGCGGCACCCCAGCATTGCTCAAGTTCGTGAGTGCTGTCCGCCTCATCGAATGTGTGGAAGCTCCCTTAATTCTTACCCGTTTGCAAGCTTCTTTAAAAATCAAGTCTGCCTGAGAGCGTGTCAAAGGCTTCGTACCCTCTCGCCCCGGAAACAAAAAACCCGCATCTGGATTGTAAGCCAATAAAAACTTAGCCAACATGGGATGTAGCGGCAGCGTTCGCGTTGCTGACTTGCCCTTAGTTGTCGCTTTCCGCAGCGTCACCACACCGCCAACAATGTCCTGAGTTGTTAAAGCTAACGCCTCTGAAATACGACAGGCACAATAAAAAGTCACAGCAAACAAAAGCCTATCCCTTGCTGTAACAAAACCCCGGTCGAACAGCCTAGATATTTCGGCGGGCGTCAAAATCTTAGCACGCCCGTTGCCTTGAACCTTCACGGCGCAGCCCTCCAAAATGGAAGATCCCTTATTATTGGACGAAAGGGCACTTTCGTCAAGTCTGCCGAAAAGCTTTTATCGCTTGATGGGCCACTTGCGGGGCGCTGCGCCGAGGATGCCGGAGCCCGCGCCCTTTATTGCAGTTAAATTGGCTTTTATTGCTACTCAACTGACTTAAATTCTCAGGCAAATTGATAATTGGCAAGGTGGCGATCGCGTCTATGAGGTCTCGGAAGGTAACAGGTTTAATTGCCGCCATAACAGTACGCTCAAATAGAATTGGCGCTTGTAATAATTTGATTATACTATTTTTTTATTCACTTTGCAAGTTGTTTTGCTAGTTTTGTTTCCCTTTAATATAAAATTATGATTTTATTGGAAAATCGCTTATTCAGGTCAAAAGAACTGCCCAAGCCTTCGTAAGGCTTGGGCATTGTTATAAGTTTCGGAGGGTAAACGAGTACGCTGGTTGGTTGAGAAACTTTTCGTTCGCTGCTAGGACACTGAACGCGCACTTTCACCTAGTTCGGAAGTAGCAGATGCTAGAGTATTTGCAATCACCGCTTTGGGAGCAAGCTTGAGGATGATAGGCATCACAATTAGGGGAGAATTTTCCAGCCGATTTTTGATTTGAGCCTGCAACCATTCAATAGAGGAATCAGAGCCGTTAACTTTTTGCTTGAACCCCAGTTCTGGCGCAGCAGCTTTGATGGCGCTAGCAATTTTGCGAGCTTGCCTAAGTGAAATTAGTGAAGTATTAACGGCAGGAACTGAGGTTGTGCTTGCACCTGAATGTGCGGCAAAATCAATAGGTTTTGCAGGTTTGTTTGGTGTTTTTTTGCCTGTGGTCTGATGGCGAGTGTGATGGGAGCTGGCTGGTTTCTCAATTTCAATTGTTGCTCCATTTACTGCACTGCCAATACCATCGGATGGTGTTGCGACTGTTGACACATTTACTTGGGTTCGATTGTCTGTGAGTTCTTCTTGGGCTGCTTCAGGTTTGTGCAGGAATACTGAGGCTAAGCAAAAGAGAGTGGTAAAAAGGAAAGGAGGAAATAGTACATCGTTGATAGTTTGGATAGTCATATTAACAGAAAACTCCCAATCAAATTTTTCGCGGTAAGCATTGCTAACCTTTTTTAGATTGCAACAGTTGACAACATGGTGCAGCATGGCTACACGGGCTGAAAAAACGGATAATTAACTTCAGCCTTTTGGATGATTAACTGAGGAGAAATACACCTCCTCTGATAATTAATTCAAAGGCTCCGACCTGCTGTACGAGGATCTAAGCGGTTTCAGGAAAGCGAAAAGTTGTGTTTTCTTTCTTCGCGATCGCCTCGCGCGTGACGGGCGCCAATGCGAGGGGACAGTGGCGAGTGAGCGTTCAGTCGCCACAATTAGCACTCTCTGCGGAAAGTGGTTTCAGTAGCTCGCTTTGTTTGTAGGCCGGGTGCGGGAATTGTTAGTTCAGCTGTCTTCCACTCCGCGACGGTAGGCGCGGAGATAAAAGTTAATCAAAAATTAATCGGACATTACTGTCATTTCACCCCTAACTTGGCACGCTAGATGGAACCATAAAATGGCACTAATAATGCCTGCAATGCTTAGAAATTCGTATATTACGCTAGCTAAACAATGTAAGTCTTTAACCGAAGCGAAAGAGCATTTTCCAGAACTCAAGACAGTAAATGCTCAGGTATTGCAGCAAGTCTTGAGAAGACTGGAAACCACGTTTGTGGATATGCAATCGTATTGCGAATGGGCTTTCCTTGGTTTAAGAACCGGGCAAGAATGCGTTCTTTCGTGTTTCCACAAATGTTGCCCAATTGCGTACAAGGCATCTCAATCAAGTTGCCTCAACTGGGTGTAGTGGAATTCATCAAGTCAAAGGATATCCCAGACGGGTTTGTGGTAAAACAAGCCCGCAAGCGTTCGTAAAGCATCAGGGTACTTCATCATGCTTTCGCTCTTGTGTGATGTTAATGTTCCTGATGTCATAATGATGGGGAATTCATCGGACATAAATTGTTCAGCCTATTTCTTTCGCTGCACTCGCAGTTCACAAATACAAGGCTGAACTGAGCATCAATCGCTCACGCCATAAATAACTCATCCTGTCCCCTCTTCTGCAAGCTCCAAGCGGTGCGCGTAAGTGTTGACGAATTGCCCCGAAAACAGGGATTTCACCATTACCTGAGCCCCTGCAACAGCTCTAACGACATATTTCTGAACTTCACCGCAGAATCTCACCACCGAGCCAACTTTAAGCTCGAACGGTGCAGTTTGGGGTACTTTTGGCTCATAAGTGGGAGTAACGTGATTTTCGGACTCTATCGCCTGATATGAAGCTGCAACTCCCATCCCTTCTGTTGTTAGTGTTGTCTCTGCGGGTTCAGTTTCCACTCCGAACACTTGAGTGGCGTCAGCCAATTCCTCGCCCAGAGGTGGCACACCCTCAGATATCCCTATATTATTATCCGACCCTGTGCCGACAGTTCCCACCTCATCATTCTGTTGAGACACACCCTCAGACAACACACCCTCAGATATCCCTATATTATTATCCGACCCTGTGCCGCATAGTATTTCAAACCCTCCCTTAGCCACCTGTACCACCGCTTCCATGTCCCGCTGTTTCCACACCTCAAAAATCGCTGCCCTGCCATCCTTGGGGAATTGGAACTGGTAAACCCTCACCCGCTTTGGTCGCCCTAAAGCATCTCGTTCCTCCGACCTTTCTTGGCGAACCCGCCGCAAAGTAAAGCCCAGCTTACCCCTTAAAATATACTGCACCACCTCCATTGGCTTAGCCTTGGGATTGACGCTGATGCCCAAAAAGTCTTTCACATCAACAGAACATAGCTTAACCCGCTCAGCAAAAGCTATCACTTGCGCGTCAGTCCCTCGAAATTCTTTATCTGGGTTTAAAAACTCCATCACTCCCAATTTCTTAAGTGCTTCCACCCTTGCGGTAAATAAGCGTAAATCTTGGGGACAAACCTTACCTTTACCCCTTTCCTGATGTCCAGCCAAGTGATTTTTATCTCGCAACCTGACAAATTCAGGGTCATAAGTTAGATAATAATGCAGGCTAATTTTTGGCAACCAGCCATCATCATCTCTGAGTTTTAGTTCGGGCGTAACAGGCACTCCATAAGTATCCCACAGTTGATATTTACGCTGCTTCTCTAGTTCTAGCTTCGTCTTAGCCCGCTTGTCCTTCAATTTCAGGTATTCAGAGAGAGTAATGTTTTGAGCATTGGCAACCCCTGAAGCCTCAGCTACCTTATTCTCTTGTCTGATTATTTTTGCCTCATCACTAAGACAATTAGCTACAGTTTCTAAGTTTTCCAACTCCTCTTCTAATTTTTGCGCTTGCTCAGTTAGCTGTTCCAATAAAACCCTGTCTTGGCAATTGTGAGCAGCCAATTGTTGCATTTGCAGAACTTTAATCTCCCAATGTAATTGAGTCTCTCGACACAATGTTATCTGATGCCCTTCAGCCTTCAATCCCTCCAAAATAGCCTCTCTGTAGTTCCACATTCCAACATTGATTCTAGCTGCCATTAAAGCCCAAGTCCGCAAGTGAACAGGGTCGTGAGCCATATCTATGTCAAAATCCACACCGTGCAACAGTTTGATATTAGTTTTAATGACTTTCTGCTGAGATTTAATTATTGCTCGATAACTAGCGCTGCCATTGCCAATTTTGCCGAAACCAAATTGTTGAGTCCAAACAAACCAAGGCACATTTTCATCCCTTACACGGGCTAGAGCTTGCAAAGCGTCATTGACGGCTACCGCCCCTTTAAAGATGCCAAAAACTGCTGTAAAGTAACCTCGGATATCGATGCTCACACCTGTGCCAATCGTGGGGCTGGCGATGATAATATCGTAGTTTTTGATCTTAGCATTGAGTTGCTCAATGCAGCCATAAGCCGGATGATTGGGATCTGCTACTGATTCGCTATCAATCCTAAGAATTCGAGAATTGGGAAAGCGTCGTTGCAGTTGGGTCTCAAGGTTGCGACAAGACCATTTTCCTGTTACTTTTTGAGAGTCTTCTACAACCATAATACGCGGTCGGGATTGCTCTTTAGGACAAAATTCGGCACGGCTTTCAATGTCGCAGCAAGTGACTTCTTGAGAGAGAATTTTCTCCATTTGAACATACAGAGAAGCCGGGTTAGAAGTGGCAAAAAAAGTCACATTTCGCCCGCGTTTTGGCTGCCACTCATTGATAACAACCCAAGGGGAAATAGGAATGCCTGCTAGGGCTATTAGGTAGTCTATGCTGTAATCCGATAAATCTGCATCTTGGGCAACAACTAAGCCGCCAGTTGTCAAGACGTTGTGGATGAGTTCTTGCAGAGTTTGCAAGATGGCGACTCGGTTTTCGCGGCAAGTTGAACTGTTTAAGGCGTGCCAGATGACTTGTTCGCACTCATCGATGATGACGATCGCACCGGACCAGTCTTCAGGATTAAATTTAGCTTGAGAGAGGGGGTGGAGGCTGTCTATGCACAAGCCGTATCCGAACAGTTTACCAAAGTCTGAGTCTCTGGTTTCGTCGATGTAGTTGATTCCTAAGCTGGCGCAGATCGCCCTGCCTAGTTGAATCCTATGGGTAATTATCAGCACGCGGCGATCGCCTGTGGAAAGGGATTGGGAGACTAAGTTGGTCAGGGCTTGGGTTTTGCCGGTGCCTTTGGGGGCTTTGATGCAGGCTAACCCGGACTCTGGATAGGGGAGTTTTCCCAGATAGCGAGAATTTAGCTTTAAAGACGCGGGATAGGTTAAAAGCCATGATTCCCTAGCGAGCCAGAATTGGAAGCCTTGCGCTTCATTTTTGAGGGCGCTGAAGGCATCTTCGCCCTTCGATACCACGAAATCGTCAACGCCTTTTTCTGGCCCTGGCAGGTTGATGACTTTGACGGGGCAATTAGCGGCTGTGAACAGGCGACCGAGTTTGCCAATTTCCCGGTTGACGTTCTGGACGGTTTGGCGTTTGCTGTCGCGGTCAAAGCAGATGTAGATTTCACGTTCCTCTGTGGCGAAGTGTTGCAGTTCGGGGATGAGGTAGGGGTCGCATTTTTCCCCTTGAGGGGTTTTGGTTCTGACACCGCCGGTGACACCGGGGAGGGCGATGGCGGCGTAACCCAGTGTGAGTAAGCATCCGGCTTTTTTGGCGCCTTCGACGATGATGACCGGGATGTTGTTGTCCCATACCCATTGCCAGAAGCCAAGTTGTTTGTCTGAGTTGTCGATGGGGACACCGTAGCGTTCTGCGACTTTTGCCCAGATGTGGTCTGGGACTTGCAGGAAGAAGGCTCTGGTGGGGCTTTTTGGGGGGTGTTCGTATTTGACGGATTTGATTTTGCCTTTGGGGTCAAAGGTATTTCGGGGCTGGTGGGGTTTGAAGCAGCCCCAATACATGGGCTGCCAGTTGTTGAGGGGGTCAAGGCCTGAACACCACCAGCCACCGTGTTCGATGTGGCTGTAGTGCTTTCTGGCCCACCGCCATTGTGCGTCGGGGTGGACTCTGCCGGAGGCGGCGTTGATTTCGTACAGGAGGTAGGCGTAGGGGGCGTCGCCTGAGAGGATTTGGACGTTGAGGGCGATGAGGTCGGGGTCTATGCCCGAAGCCAGCCATTCGGACAGGGGGGAGATGGGCGCGTTCACAGCACACCTCCGGTGTTGGTCAAATGGAAGGGCTTGAGCCAGAAGGGGTCAGGCGGGGTTGAGGGGGTTGTGAGTAGGGGTAGGGGTGTTTCTCTGGTGTCAGCAAGGCTGCAGGCAATTCCCGTGTGTTTGGTTTGACGGCAATGCTTCCAGCACCTCAGATAAAATTCTCTCGTCACGTTTTAGATTTGGCAGAATTTGAAATCAATCCTCAGCCTGTCTGACTCGGCTGCTGCGGTTAGTGACACTCCCTCAAACTACTCAAACTACTCAGGAGATTTTTAGGCGCTGAAAGCTATACAGGACAAAGGTTTCAAATTTAAAACTTTTCCGAATACCCCCAAAACTTTTCCGAATACCCCCAAAACTTTTCCGAATACACCCAAAGTGTTTAGGCGCTGAAACTATTGTCAGATAAGAGATTCAAGCAAATTTGCCAATCTTTTAGGTGTTTAGCTGTTTAAACACTCTGCTGCTCAAAATGCTAAAAAGACCCCCTGAACTGGGAGTCTTTCCGCTGGAGCCACGATGCCTTCTGGTTGGCTAGTTACTCATTTAAGCCAAGGTGACGAATTATCTTGGTTTTCAGGCTGGGCTTGATGGTATGTGGATAGCAGCCGTTCTCAATCTGAGATAGCTGGGATGCTGAGATCCCCAGCTCTTTTGCCATTGTTCTCAGGCTTTCTTCCATAGTTTTCCGAGCTTCTCTCACCCATTGACCAAAAGCTATGGGTTCGGTTAGGTTGGCTGCTGGCTGAGCTGGCTTCTGCTTGTGGGCGGGTCTTTTGGGCGGTTGCGGTTGCTCTGGTTTTGGTTCGGGTTGTTGTGGGTGTTTGGGTAGCGCTTCTGGCTGGCGTAAAGTCCCGTTAAGCTGTAGCCAGGTTTCAAACCAGTGATTGGGCTTTTTAACTTTGCTGTTTGGATGCGCCCAGTCAGGGACATCGGGCTCGTAGTCAAAGAGGTACGGGTATTCAAAATTTCCCAGTGTTTTCAGCCCTCGATCGAAGCTGCGTTTTAAATTCGAGGCAACAACTCCCTTTCTCTTGGCTGTCTCTATATCGTTTTTATACCCAGTTCGTGTCAGCAGCGTCTCTATTTGATACCGACCGTTTTTGTGTTGTTGCAGGGCAAATAGGGCAAAATAAGCCAGTCTGAGGGCCATTTTTTCCTGGTAACAATCTAGTTTTAGCGCCTCGCTGGTAATGTAGCCAAATTCCCGCAAGTATTCGTGACCTGCAAATTTGTCAAACCATTTGCCAGGGCGATAAGTGATTTCAATATCGATTAAGGTGTTTTTGTCTTGTTGATGAAACACCTCGGTAATTTGAAAAATATCCCAGAGATTGGAGCGTTCAATAGTAAATATTTTATTGCGTATCCGCCAAGATTTAACGGAAACTTCTAATCGCTTTAGTAGATATCCATGATGAACTAAGGCTCTTAGTTTTTCTTCTTTAGAAAGGTATCGGGCTGGCTGGCTATTGGCGTCTCGTTCGGCTTTTGGGATGTAGTGTTTCTTTTTATTATTTTCACCAAAGTCAGCTAGGAGTTTAGATGCTGATACTGTAATTTCCTCTCTCCCGGCTTCGGGTTTGCGGAAGGCAATCATTGCCAGTGCGTAGTGCAGTTTGAGGGTTTCTTCTCCGAAGTTCTGGGCGATAATTTCCTTAGCTTGATAGGCAATTTCAGCAAAGTCTGTTAGGTCAAAGCGATCGCGGATTTGCAATTCCACTCGACCTTTGGAAAAATCTTTGCAACCATTTAAACTGGTTTCGCTTATTTCCCAGAAATCCATACCAGTGACTCCAGCCGTATAGACCGTATCTGTGATTGCACTACTGGGGCATTCTTCGTAAAATTTTGTTCGGCAGAGCCGGGGTTCTGTAGATGACTTATGTGACCGTTGCGATTGCTTTAACTTCGCGTTGGGTCTGTCGCTAAGGTTATTAGAGCCTGCATTAACCTCAAGGCTTTGATTATCGCAGATTTTCTTGCCAGACATGGGGGCGATCTGTCTCCACCTGTTACGGTCAGTCCATTGTGCTTGTCAGGTTGATGGGCTTGCTGGTTACAAAGCTTTCTCGCATCACAAAGTAAATCGCAGGGCTGTGGGGCCGTTGCGATCGCTCACCCAGTAGTGGCGGTGGCAGGGCTGGGGGTAAATGTCAGCGATCGCTATCAACTCTGCTACAGCAGTGTCGCGCCATTAGGGTACGTTCAGCATTGTTGAGTTTGAGTTCGAGCTTCAGGGGGTACATAGCAAGCGTGAGCGAGTCAGGAGTGCCAACATTGATACTTATTTTACCAGTCACAGGTCCAGAAAGACAAGAACACCGTGTTTTTTTGGACAAAAAGCACGTATGGGGCGCTCTACATCAATTTAATATGTTTGTGGGTCGGTGCTCGGCAGTCACTCGCAGACACGATTACCAGAACATATCTGTTGATTTAGAGCTTCTGATTTGGTATTATTGAAGGACTAACGCTAAAATTTTTGGCTCCCAAAGGGGCTAAAAATTTCGGCAAGGACTAACACTAAAATTTTTGGCTCCCAAAAGGGCTAAAAATTCCGGCTCCCAAAAGGGCTCTGACTATGACTAGGATCGGTGGTCATAACTGTCAAAAGACCCCGGTTATTTGATTTGTAAGAAGCGTTCTGGTTAAAGAAAAACGTTCAGAATGGGGATTCTAAGGTTGTTTTTCTGACTAACTGTTCGCTTTGACTCATCCAACAGCCTCACTTGCGACTCGGCTAGAGTTTAGAGTGAGGCAATATTTTTATATGAACTTACCATCGGCTTCTCGAACGCAGTCAAATTTTTATTGATTGCCTTCATTTGCTAACACTTCACCAGCCTGGTAACGAACTTCGAGTCATTCCCGAAGGCGATCGCATTCCCAATTGATGTAAAGAAACATTTCTGTTTCAAAGAAGAGGGATAACGTTCCCGATACGAAGTTGGAGTATTGGGTCGAGTAAACGGGTTTAATTTCCTGGAATCAGAGTTAAAGGAGAGGGCGAAAAAGATGACGTTTTGGGAATTTCAAACACAGGTTCGCGACTCAACCCTAACTGCCCCAATGAAATAACAACAGACATTGATAGATTAGTTGTTTCAGCAGCTTTAGCAATACCCGTACCATTTCGAGCTAGAGCGATGAACTCTCGAACTTTAAAAACTACAGGGTCGTTGGGAGGCGTGTAACCTCTTCGGATAGCAATGCCTAATCCCCGTTCGATGTCGCCGATCGTCGCCGTTCGATTGTCTGCTAAAGTTACGCTTGGCTCCTGCCCGGGCACTACCGTAGAGATGGCAATGCCATTATTAGTAGGTTGCCCGTCCCGGTGAACGACATTGAAAGTATAAAGGCGTTCAATTCCTTCAGGAGAGCGAGTTTTAACAAACAGGTTAGTAATGTTTGCTGTTGTAGCGCCAGGGAATTGTAAGGGTTGAATCGGTTGGACAAATATGGTTCTAGCTTGGTTAGTTTTTAATTCAGCATCAGTGTTAAAGACAGCCCTGGACGGATCTGCCAACCGGATGTACGTAATGACTTCACCAGTCTGGCTAAAGTCAATAACGCTGGAACGACCAGACCATACTTGAAGGTTGGTAGTTGCATTTGTTGCTGCATCTCTTCCTACAATTTTTAGCGCCGATGTTTGAGCTTGCCCAATATTGACAGTGCTGAATGCAGTGGCAATTATTAAGGCAGGAGAAAGTAAAGCCAGACGAATTTTCCGAGTGAGTTTTTTCACGGTTATATTACCTCCAAGATTTTTGTATAAAGCCCGGTGTGAGTAAGCCGAGTCGTGGAAAGAGGAAGTCCAAGAAGTGATTCTTGGAATTTCCGTTCCTTTAGGGCGGGGAAGATGTCAACTCCGTTATCTCTGCACTGTGACAAAGGCATTGACAAATACCGAAACTTGAGTTCCTTCTGGTACGATCGCCACGTTGCCTCGCTTCAAAAGTTCTTGCGCGTCGCGATCCGATCTTTCTCGCAGCCGTTGGGCAGTAGGTGTAAAGAATCCCTCTAAAGCGGCTGCTAAAATGTTAGGTTCAGACGAGGTTGTTGTTTTAACAGCCGTACTTCCAAAAAAGCCGCTCTGCTGGCTGAAAGTCTCTTGGGCGGGTCGATTAATTATTTCTCCTACCCGCCCTAAGCTACCGAGAATTCCTACTAAAATATCAGCCTTGGCTATTTCAGAACCTCTGTCAAATAAACTGTCGGCAATGAGAGGTTGGTTATCGATTCCGCGAACGATTAAGTATCCGGGAGGAATGGGTACTTGTTGGATGCGACCAGCAGAATCGGGGTAAACAAGCGCCACCACGCTTTGAGAAACCAGGCGATTTCCGCGCGTGACATTTTCTACTTGAGTAATTAAGACGGTGCCGGACGGCAAGGCGATCGCCCCGTCAGTTCCTATCACGTCCTCGGTCAATTGGACGGCAAACCTTCCGGCTGTTGGGCTTTGACCTGCTTCGTCCCAAATCATCGGCACGATTACCTTGGCTTGAGCCGATGACCCGATGGCTATCTCTCTCATTGCTGTGCTGCCTTCAGTGTTTTCGCCGGCGGTCGTGCGGTTGAGGATTCCAGCTTCTCCAGGGCTCATGACCTTGGCGTTTACAGCCGAGCCAGCAGCTCCAATTGCGATCGCGGGTATCTCTTGCATTGGTGCAGTCGATTGTGGGCTTTTTGGCGAACTGACTAGCACTGGCTGCGGGTTTTGAGAAATCGGCGGCACCGGCTGCTGTTGGGACAATGGTACCGGTGCTGCTACTGGCGCAATTGCTACTGCACTGGGGGGCGGTGCCGGTACTGGCATTGCTGGCGGCCCGGCAGGGTAGCTTGCCGCTGTCATCCCCGGCGCGATTGCGCTAGGAAAAGTTGCGGAACTGGCAGAAATACCTCCAGCATTTAGCTCTTTAATTGCTTGACCTCTGCTTTGCCCCAGAGAAGCTAATTGCGCCCAGCGCTCGTAAGGGTCTACTTTTTCTGGTGAAGGCGACCGGGGTGGTGGCGCAGGTCGAAGTGCCAGCAGTGCGGGTGGCGGCACAGGGCGCGGTAATGGCGTCGGACGAGGGCGAGGCGGGGGCGGTGCAGGTGGCTGTGCAGGGCGCGGTAACGGCGGCTGTGGAGGAGGAATGGTCTGTACAGTCCTTGGCGGTGGCGGATTAAAGTTTTGAACCTGCCTCGGGGTTTGAGACCTTCTAACGGCAGGTGCAGGTTTTGGTGCAGGCGTCGGTTTGGAAGCAGGGGTCGATCGATTTTTAGGTTCAGGCGGCTGAACTTCTAGCGCCCGCTGCTGATCTTGAAATGCCAGCCGGCTTTTTAGTTCTCCTGACTCGTCTTTAGAAACTTGAGTCGGTTTAGGGTTCGGCGTCTTTGCCTGTTGGCGGACAGGTTTAGGAGCAAAGAACACAAACCAAAAGAATCCCAAGATGCCGAGAACTGCGCCAGTACCCATTAATACTGAAAATGTCCGAACTTCGGGCTTCTCAGAAACAGAGCGGGTTTCTGCTCCTTCGCTGTCCTGTTTAATTCTGTGCTCGGAGGCCAATAATTCATCGGCGTCTCCGTCATGCCCGGCCAATTCTCTTTCCTCCTCACGGCTCAACTTTTTGCCATTGCTGCTAGGGCCATTAGGAGCGTTAGCTGCCTGAAAACCGTTAGAACTGTTGGAAAAGTTATTGGCTGCATTAGAGGAGTTGTTGCCATTAAAACTGTTGGAAAAGTTATTGGCTGCATTAGAGGAGTTGTTGCCATTAAAAGGGTGGCTAGTTGTGCTGCTAGGCGGCGTACTGTAGGAACTTTCTTCAATTTCATCGGGTTCGCCATCAAATTCGCGCCAATTTTGAAGTTCTTTTTCGTTCATGTTTTTACCTGCTATTAATTGGGTTTAAATTCGGTAATTTTGTTGATTTCTAAGCCCGCCGAGCGAAGCTCATAAACTTTTTGTTCAAAAGCTGAGGCTTGGCTACCTAGCGGCGGGGTTTGGATTTCTACAGCTTTGATTCGGAAAGTGCGATTGAAAGGAATTCTTTCATCGATTCCTGACGTGCGATCGACGAGCAACCGGGTAGCAATCATGTCAATTTCCCATTCGCCCGGACGGACTTCTCTGGGTTCGGATAAAAAAGAAATGATGACAGTTGCTCGCAATTGACCCGTAAAAACTTTATTGGGGACGAGTTCAGCTATGTCAGGGAGAGAAGCTTTGCCAAACTTGGGTTCTAGGAGTAACGAAGCAAAATAACTGCTGGTAGGAACTCGTTTGGAATTGACTTTAATTCCTGAATCTGTATCGTTAGTTCCTGGTATTTTATTGTCCCAGTTGAAGGTTAACTCTGCCCAAGTTTTGACAAAATTTTGGATAACTGAGGGATACCGAAAAAACCGATCTCGTTCCGCTACATAGTAAGTTTGACCATTGATTAGCTGGACTTGCGTTGTCTTCATAGCAGCTACCGAGTTGATTCGGTACGCGACGAACAGGTGCAGAATTAGGGAGAGGATATTCACTCCAGTTAAGATGAGGAAGCACAATGCCAGTAGATTTTTAGCTTCTGGCAACAATGCAGTTTGTGAAAATCTTTGTACCTTCATAAAACCTTTCGGTAAGTGTGAAAAACCCGTAGTTGTAAGTTAGGGAGAAAACACGGCACGAGTAGCTAAAGCTACTTTTCAGTCCTGGCGCTACAAGCACCTGGGGTTAGTGACCGAATAATTAGTAATTCGCAATTAGTTATTCGGAATTTTCCATTAAAGAAACCGAGCGCTGAAATAATTAGTATTTCGGGATTTCTCATTAGTAATTTATAATTCAGGATTAAAGAAACCGAGCGCTAATTCCGAAATACTAATTATCAAGAAACGAATTACTTTCACTACCACGCATTTATGCGTGGGTAATTACGAATTCTCAATTCCGAGTTACATTGACATCACTTAAATCCTTTGTTCATTGCCAAATTAGCGGCTGCTCCTATAGCGTTGCTCAAAACATCGATGAGTTGTTTGGCATTGCTAGCGATGCCGCTGTACAGGGCAATTCCTCCTCCGCCGGCGATTAATAGAGCTAATCCGGGTGCAAAAATGCTGATTAAAAAGAGGAAGGCGACATCGCTGGCTAATTCGGCTCCAGAATTGACTAGCACGGTGGCTGCCAATCCGACGACGATGTTGTATCCAAGTTGGACGCCAAATAAACTCAGAAATCCAGTTACCCAAGCCCAAATCGGTCGGCCCTGCAAGGGAAGTAGCGACAGCCCCATCGCGATCGGCGAAAAGAGTGCTGTTAGTAAGAGCGCTGCTTCAAGGATGTTGACAAACGCCCACTGGATGCTATATAGAATGAATCGGATGATTGGCACTGCTTTTTCTCTAAACACTGAACCGGGGTCAGTTATAAAAGTCGCGGCATCTTGAGCAGCGCCGGGCAAGCTATTATTCCAGAGGATTTCAGCAAAAGCCCGCAGCGCTTGCAGAGGGGCTGAGCCGGCGGCTTGCCTTTCAGCTTCGCTAACAATTTTCTGAGCAGCTTCTTGCTTGGAATTCCAGCAAGTAACCAGTTCTTCTCCTACTTTATTTCGGCATTCGCCGTAGAGATTTTCTAGTTGTTGCCGGCCGATGTTGCTGATAGTGACGTTGGCGATCGCGTCCCTAAATGTCATTTCTCCTAGTTGCGCTTCGAGGACACCTTGGACTTGCCTGTAAGCAAAGCTCCTGGTAAAAATGACGGTATTTGCTAGCAATTTGCCGTTAGCGCCGAGGAACAGCATGATGACGAGCGGCCAGACGAACAGTGCTGCCAGTTCTGACCATGACTGCTTTTCGATAATGTCTTTCCCGCTGCTTAGAGTTAAGAAGAGGATGCTGACGGCTGCTAGGGTGATGCCGAGCGATACTAGACCGACCCACAGCCCCGAAGCGATGGGGTCAATCGTGCTAATCCAAACTTTGTCCCAAGATTCTGAGGTAGTCTTAGCCAGGTTAATTGACTCGCTAACAATGTCCAAAGCTGACCCTTCTGCGCCACTCGTCGGTGGTGTAATTTGTGCTAGAAATTCTCTCATTTGTTTCTCGGGAAAAACTTCAACTTTGTATTCAACAACACGGTCAGTCTGCACGCAAACTAGACAATAGTCGTCGGTGATGTCTGCTTGCTCCCCAACTTGGGCTTCAAGCCAGCCGTGTTAGAAGCGCTTGACAAACTTTTTAAGAGCGATGCTTGACAATTTTTTTTAGAGCGATACAGTCAACAGCTACGCTCAATTTGTGTTGTCAAAATCTTTGCTAAGCCAAGAGACGATCGCCGATTCAATTTAACGGCTCGGAGTATTAATCGGGAGCGGCGAACCTGTTAGTTGAAATCGGAGTTGTGTTGCTGCCGCTCGGTTTTCCCAAGTAGCCGCCGCCGGGGAGCATCAGCATTCCCGCCTGGTAGCTGGCTTGGTTTCCAGACGCAGTGCTGCCTCGGCGATCGCCCGTGTTGAGCGCGGATATTTCCTTAGCAGCTTGCGACAGCAGCACATTATTAATGGCCCGATCTGTGCGAGCTTGCTGAGCTTCCTGTAAATTTCGCATCTGGACTTGTGCGCCCAATGCGGTCTGCTGCGAGAGGTTTTGGAGAATTTGTTGAGTAACGTCGAGGCTCTGCGATTCTTCGCCCAATTGGACGTTTTGTTCGGTATCTTGGCGAGTTGCTTCTAACACTTGGAAGCTGTTGTTTTGAGCTTCTTTGCTGAGGGTTGCTCCGTCAGCTATGCCGATAGCGGCGCTGCGCTGAGCTTGAGCGTCTAAGTCAGACATGATGGTATATGAACCTTTGCCGTCTAATTTGCTCGACTTAGTTTCGAGTAAATCTGACAGTTTCGTTCCTTCTGTCTGGGATGTTGGAGCTTTAATAATTTGGCTGCTGACTTGGCTCAAATCAGGAATTTGGATAGCTCCGAGAGAAGAGGAAAGGAGTTCGTTTAAAGAGCCAAATAGCTCGTTTTGCACGAAACCTTGGATGTCGCCGATAAAATCGTTGACTTGTTTGAAAACATCTTCAATGGGAGCTAAGAAACTTCCCGCAGTTGGGGCTGGATATCTCACAGCCGATTCTTGTGTACTTGGGATGAAAGCGTTTGGGGCTGGAGCTTTCACGGCCGATTCTTGTGTACTTGCCCCGAAAACGCTTGGGGTTGGAGTTTTCACAGCCGTTTCTTGTGTACCGGGCACGAAAGGAGGAGTTGCTTGAGCTAAACTTGGCCTGACTTGAACGATTAATTCCAAGCTGGCTAACAGGGAAACTGCTGCGAGTTTTGTAGCAGGTTGCTGCATCAATTGAAGTCGGTATTTCATGGGAGTTATTTTGGTAATTTTGCAAAAAATTGAGAATTGTTGCTGTGAAAGTCGGATGCCATTTTTTGCTGAGCCTTGGCAGCTATGGTAGTAATTTCTAAATTTTGACCAATGTGGTCGAAGCCTTTTCCTTCTTTCACTGCTGCAATGTATTCTTGGGTGAAATGCTTTAGCCCTTGAAGCTGCCCTTTGAGGGTAGGAGGATATTGAGCCATGATGCGATCTCGGGCTTCTTTTTCATTTTGATTGTTAGCAACTGATGCCAACATCATCTCTCCGGGGTAGAATCGCGATCGCCAAAATCTTCCTCCTTTCTCAATCAGCCAGCACGAGTAGAGGTCAGCAGCTCTTGGCAGAAAAGATTCCGTTGCATTTGAACTGATAATTTGCGGGTCGTACCCCAAATATTTGTGAGCGGCTGCCACCCCAGAATTGGTTATTCTTCCGGTAATTCGGTAGACCATATTTTGCATAATTTGTGCTCCTGCAGAACATTCGCAGATAGCATCAAAATCTTGGCTCAATAGCAAGACAGCTATGCCATCTTTTCTGCCAGTGGCGCAGAGTTCGCCGACAACTGATGCAAAACCATCTTTTTTGAGTAGGACGCTCAATTCGTCTCCAATAAATAAGCTTTTGGGGTGAGAAAGAGCGTTGCGGATGCAAGCAGCATGGGCGTTAATTGCCATTAAATAGGCATCTTGTTCGTTAGACAGTCCCGATAGGGCAAAGAACTTAACAGCAGGTTCTGGCGAAAACGTGCTGGGCTGACCGATCGCTTTTCCCAAGCGGGATGTTAGCAAAGCATTTCCTTGGCTGAGGATTTGATTGATGGCTAGCCTATCCAGTTCTTCAAACGATTTGAGGTTGAGCCTTTCTTTGCTGCAAAACCTCAGCAAATCTTGGAGAGTTGGCATTTGCTGCCATTCGGGAGATTGCCACCCTCTTTCAAATGCCTTGTTGTAGCGAGCGATGATTTCTGGATCTCTAAGGTACATATCGAGCATTCGCAGGATAATTGAATCTACCCGCTGGGCTAAGTGGGGATGGTGAATTTTGCCCATAGCGATCGCCACCAGAGCTTTGCGGATAAATTCTTTCCAAGATTCCATCCGCCGCTCTCTTTCGGCTTTGTCGAACTTGCGGAGGTCTGGCGGTTCTACTAAATTGCTAGATCCTTGACTGATGTCGTAATATGCGCCTTGGTCGCCCAAAAGTTCGATCGCGGTTTTGAAGGTACTGTTACCCCCGCTGCTGATGTCCATCCCGACAACAGGGATATTATTCGCCAGAGCTTCAACGGTAAAACGCCACCCCAAAACGCTCTTGCCTGAACCAGAGGAGCCAGTAATTAAAGCGCGGCTAATTTGGCTGTAGAACAAGTCAATAAAAATTGGCTTTCCGCCTCGATGGGTAATAAATTCAACTCCTTTTTTATCCAAATCGCGGGGAACTGTTAGTGGTAGAATTCCAGCAGCAGTTTCAGTGTCGAGGGTGAGGCGGCGTTCGCTCAAAAATGAACCGCTATGCAGCAACCATTTCCAAGTAATGGGCAGGCATTGCAGCCAAATATCCCAGGCAACGTTCCGCTCGCGGATGACTTTCGCAGTTCCAAAACTATTAGAGAGTACGTTACAGGCTTGGCTTAATTCTTCCGCAGTGTTTCTGTACACTAAAAAGGCAACGGCTGCATTGAGGGGTACGGCTCCTTGGTAAAGCCGGCGCTGGGCGTCGAAAGATTCCTCCTGTTTAATTTCAGCGCCAATATCGCGCCCTTGCCCTTTAGTTATAGCTCTGCTGCTAGCGGCTTTTGCTCCTTTCGCTTGTCGGGCCAAGTTATCATTAATTACAAGGGAATTTCCGGCGCTAATTTCTACAATAGCTTCTGTATCGCGGACGTAGCTTGAGGACATCACCTCCCAAATCCATTTCAATTGCTGGCGGGTATTAATCCAGCCTGCGGGCGCGTCATACATTGTCAGAACAGCGCATTCTTTTCCCTTTCCCGTTAGATAGACGCGGTTGTTGCTCTTGCGGTGTTCGGGGCAGGAGGATACGCCATTCGTTCCTTCAATCAAAACTGTAGAAATGTGTTTTTCAGTCGTCTTAATTTCGCTGAGTTGATAGCCAGAAGGCGTTTCTTCAAGTTTAACAACTTGAGGAATTTGCGGTGGTTTACTGCTGTTAAATCGCTGCCACAACCACTCCCAAAGTTCAGATGAATTCATGGGACTAATTTCGAGTCCCATTTTGGTATTCAGGAGAATTTCCCAGCGGAGGAATCCTTGTTCAAAAGAGTTGAGTAGCAGTTTCGTGTAAAATTGCTCTCTGTAAATTCGCGTGTTGCCCGCAATCGTTTCCACAATCGAATCGCACAATTTTTTGACCCCATCAATGGCTTTGCCAATGAAATCCCTGGAGATGGTTTCGCCTTCGTTATCGGCCGTCCAAGTACAGAAAGCAATTTGCTCCCATACCTGCCTGGTACCTTGATGAGTTTGTTGGCGGAGGCGGTACTGTTCGTTTCGGAGCAGTACAGATACGGGTTGGAGTTCAGCGGTGTCAGCCAATTGCTCTAACTCTTTTTGCCTCGCAGCATCACTGCTGTAACAGCCGGCGCAGAAAGTAATTTTTTCACTGGGTGGGATGTCTTTCATTCCTTCTTCAAGAGAAGCTGCAAATGCCGACACTTCGTTCCTAAACAGTAGGTTGTGAAGCCCTCGGAGGCGGAATCCAAATACCAGTTGGTAGTTAGTCCCGTTATTGAGGAGCATCCCAGACACTTGCCTGCCATCTTTTTCAATTTCCACCAAACAGCAGAGGTTAATTTCATTTTGGAAAGGCATAAATTTGCTCCTTCCACCATATTGATTGGGTACAATTTTGGGCTTCAATTTGACCCGCATTTGCGAATCGTAAGGCTTGCCTTGGATGCTAGGAGGGCGCAGGGAAGAGATGGGAGAAATATAGAAGCTGTCGCCGCTGCACCACTCATCTCCGGGGGGCTTGCGGAACTTGTCAGTAAAAAGGTGGGGTTGATTTCCTGTTAGGAGCCACCAGCTTACAATCAGCCAAAGCGAGACAGTGAAGAACCAACCCAGTCCCAGGCTAAATAGACCCATCGTTAAGATGTATGCAATGGCGGTCAAGAAGCACCAAGGTAGAATTTGATTGGCTGGAATAAACCCGATACTTGCTTGTTTGCCCAGGATTTTATTGACTCTGATAAAGTCTTTTTCGGGATCTCGCAAAGCCATTGGTGACTCCTTTTTCTTAGTTCCAAAAGGTCAAACTTGTAATCACTCCCAGCGGAGGAAGGTTGGGAACCAAGCCGGCTGTAGTACCGCTGCCGTCGCCGACGAACAAGAACGTTATTACGTCTATGGCAATCACAATGCCGAAGGCGAGGGCAATTTGGGTGACAATTGGACGCCAATCATTGCCTTGTTGCGCTTGGTTGTAAGCGAATAAAGCTGCGGCGGCTACTAGCAAGAGAAATACGCCTCGAATGGCATTGAAAATTAAAACGATCGTTGATTCGTCAATGGCTGTTCCTCCTCCTGCTGCTCCAGCTTCGCTTGCTAGATTGGTCATAAACGCTTGGAGACCGCTTAGAAAAATGGCTTGTGCTGGGGTCTGAAAGTTATTCAGGAACATTGTTACTGTTATGACAGCGACAGCTAAATGCCAAAAGCGAATTTTGCTGCCCAGCAGTTTTTCGAGGATGGGAACGCTGCGGGTAATTTGCCATAGTCCGAAGAACACCAGAGATGCACAGCTAAATACGCTGACAAATAAGGGCTGGACAAGAGTTAGATAAATGGCTGCAATTAGGCAAATTGCAATGAAGGCTAAATCGGCGTTATTGAGCTTGAATTTACGCATGAATGTGCTAAAATGGCTGCGGCGCTTGTGGGTAATGCCTAGGTTAGTAACCCTTGCGCGATCGTCATGAGAGCGGTAGTTGTTGTTCAAGTAATCGTTTTGCATTGAATTTTTCCTCAAAGTGGTTTAAGCTTGCAATTCGTTGCGGTCTTCTCGCGACTGTTCTTTGCGTCCTGGCGAGGTATAGTTGTAGTCTTTAGATGCTTGAGAATCTCTAAATTGAGTTTTTTGTGGCTCTGGGGAGCAGACTACAGCTTCCATTTCTTCAACAGCAATGTGGCACTGCCGAACCTCTGGTGGCTTTCCTTTGACCAGAACGGCATCGAACACTTGTGCGTCACCTTGGCGGGGGTCAGTTCCTATCAGTTGTTTTGACCCGTCCGGCAGATCCAGGATTTCAAATTCGTATTTGACTGCCCCGGTCGTGCCGTCTTCGCGACGCGATTCTTTCCAAGGAAACACTGGATCTTTTTCCCCGCTAAAGCGTTTGGGGAAGGTGTCCTGAAACTTTTCAACTAAAGCCTGGGCAGTTGCTAGCTTGTTGTATTCTTCTTCCGACTGAGGCAATTTGAAAATGGCTTCTCTTTCTTCGGGAGTTAGTTTGTCCCGATTCGGCTCAAATTTCCAGCGAGATCCATTCTTGGTTCCCGAAAAAATTTCGGTATTATCGCTGCCTTTTACGACAACTTTAACTTCGTTGTTTTCAGCAGTTACATTCAAGCTGCCGCCACCATCAAAAGCAATACCCGATTGGGGAGACTGCCCCGTAGCAAAAGCATAATTGACTAAGCAATCTGCTATAGTTTCTCGCTGCTGCTGTACTTTAGTTTGAGCTACCATTTTGCTAAGAAGATCCTCTGGTTCGCTTTCCTCCTTGTCGATACTGTTAGGTGCAGTAACGGTTGGCTGAACTTTTTGACGAGTTTCTGGTCCTTGTGAATTAGGATTAAATTCTGATTCAACAGGCATCAGAACGGTCATTTTATGTTCCAGTTTGTCAACGATACTTTCAAGGCGATCCAACCTCTTTGAGAGGTGGCCTAAATAGTCTTGAATTTGGTCTAGCTGTTCGCTGATGCTGGTATCTTTATCGAGCTGTAGAGGCTTAGATTTCTGGGAGTTTGGGTTGAGCTTGCTCTCTAGATCGTCAATTTTTTCGCCAATTTGAGCTGCCTTGGTTTCGGGATTGTTGATTTTAACTCCCTCGGTGACCTTGGCTTCAATGTCGCGATCGCTTCTCTGAGGCTGGCTCGTTTCCAATTCCTCTGGTTCAGTTGCAGCAGGCGGTTCTAATATCTGCTTAGCCCGTTCAGCAAGTTTTTCAGTGCGGGTATCTATCGCCTCTATGCCGGAAATGACATCAGCGTGTTTAGCACGAGTCGCAACTCGGTCGGCGCGATCGTTTAATGAGTCAATTTGTTCGAGAATTTTTTCGAGTTTTTCTGCCTGTTCCTTTTCCCTCGCTCGTTCAATGTAATCAATTAGATCCCCAATACTCTTGGCTCCAAGTAGACCCATTAAAGAGACAGTTTGGACGGTTAAGCCACTTACGGTTAATCCGTTAATTTCGCTTCCCATAGAAGCGACACTTGCACCTTGACGATCGGTTTCTTTTAGAACAGTTTCAAGGGTGTCGAGGAAGGGATATTTTGCGTCGGGCTTTTCAGCAACTTTTTGCTTGATTTGTCCGTTATCATTCTGATTGAGAACGCTGCGATTTTTAGCTATCTTGCCCAATATACCATTGGAGATAGGAGTATTTTCATCATCAGAAAGTAGTTCTTCAATATTATCTTCTTCCTCCTTTTTTTGCGTTTTACTGGCATTTTTTTGAGAAGCTACTGACTTTCCTAGCTGGCGTTTGGACTGCGATGACTTGCGAGTTTGCGTATGGTGGCTGGGAAAGTCTGCATCTTCTTCTAAATCGCTTAAGTCATCTTCCAATTCATCATCTAGTTCTAAATTGCTTAAGTCATCTTCCAATTCATCATCTAGTTCTTCATCAAATTCTTCGGAAATGCCGTCCTCCTCTAATTCATCACTGGCATCCAGCCCGATTAAGTCCATAATTTGGGATGGAGTATAGTAATTGTTATTGTCTTTCGTTTCAACGTCAGCCTGTTTCAAATTTTTAACTAAATAGACACCGCTGGTTCTCTGGCTGGGGTCTTTAGTTAAATAGAAAACAAAGCCAGATACCTCGCCTCCTTTTCCTTCAGTAACTAAATCCATGCTGACACTAGCTTTCTGATTGCCAGAATCATTGATTCTGTCGGGTCGTTTGTTGAAGGATTCAACGAAGTTTTTGAAATCTTCCCAGTCCTCAATGCCACCTTCTTCTTGGATTGTTTCTATGGCAGCATCGAGGGTTTCTTGAATGTGTTCCAGTTTTTTGACGTGTTTGGGATCTGTGGCTGTTAGGACAGACCAAGTACGCTTTGGGGCAGAAAATTGTCTTTTGGAGTTGGGCTTAGTTGAGAGTTTTGCCGCCATTTTTTCTCACCTCCTACGAGGAAAATCGAGGTTATCATTAGGTTTGAGCTTGAACTTTCAGCAGCGCTTGAGATTGTCAAACAGGACTATTAGCTAGTTGAGCGATCGCTTTATTGGTAATCCACAAGCGGGGGTATTTGTTCGCAGGTTTCGCTCAAAAGTTCTCTCCTGACTTTCCCTCTTAGTTCTTGGTGATATTCGCCTAGCATTCTGCTGAATTTTTGCAGAACTTCTAGACTTTGTTTGGGTAACTGCCCTGCTTTTACTGCTGTCTCTACACCTTTGGTCATTTGGCAAATGTGCGCGCTCATTTTTCGCAGTTGGACACAAGTTCCTTCATTGATAGCGGGGACTGTGCGGTTAGGGCTAAAAGCGCGTTTGCGCAAGTAGTCAGACAGGTTTTTTTCACCTGCTTCTGCGGCACGCTTCACTAAATCTGCCTTTTCAAAGGTGGTTAGGCGCACTCGGACTACTTCAGTCTTTCCGTTAGGTTTGGAAAGTTTGTTTTTGGGGAAACTTGCAGTTGTAAGCACATCAATTTTCTAGGGCTAACTAATGGTTTATTAAGGCCAAGTTAAACAGCAAGGGATTAGGTCAAAGCGGTTGTTGGCATCAAGTTAACTTAATGCTGAGCAACCGATGCTCATTACAATTTCCTGAACCTTGATGGCAAGGTTTGCGCCGTAATTCATCCATTGCTTTTATTGATTCAATTTTCAGCAATTCTGTTGGAGATGAGGCTGTTTCTTTCGGTTTATGTTTTGTTCGGCCACAAGTTGCATTAGTGAGAAGCTACCAGAGTATTTTTTATCATCCAGATGGCTGATTCGAGGGTGGATACTGCTGCCTGGATTGCTTGTAGCCTTTGACTATGTTGTTGTTTGAAAGTTGGCAAAGTGCATCATTGTTGAGCATGGTTTGCAGCCAATCGTACTTTGTTGTTGAGGACGGTTTCTGGTTTGCGATCGCCGTCGCTCAACAAAGTCTTAATATTTCGTGCTGGAAGTTTAAGCAAGTCTGAGTTGATATTCCCAGAAGAATCGCTCTGTATTGTTCGGAGTGCGACACAAGTATTTCCAAATGTCCAAGTGTGTGTCCATTGCCAAACCTATGACGATATAAGATTCTTCATTGTCTGTCACTGCATCCCCAAAGTTAAAATCCGGTTGCACCCAATGGTCAGGCAGGGCGATCGCATTCAGTTCAGGGGCGATCGCATGGGTTGGATGCGCCATTTCAGGGGGCGCGTAGTGTTTTTGTGGCATTTTGTCGATTTTAAGGGTAAGCGATCGCCTTGCTTGCTGGCGGTAGCCAGAGGAGAGGTATTCGTTAGCTACTTGTGCTGAAGCGAAGATATGTTGTTGCCTTTGGCACAAATTCTGACAAGTGGACGATTTGGGCGATTTGCTCATTTTTACCCCCCTATAACGTCTATTTGACATGGCTTGCTATGCGACTACCGTACTAACTAGGAGGATTTAAGAGGTGTCGAAGTACAAAAAATCAATTAAAAAGCAGCGAAAGTTAATTTAACTTAATTAAAATTTGTGAAAATTGGAGGAAATATTAGGAAATATTAGGGACAAGTAGGAGATATTAGGAAATAACAGGGAATAAGAGGAAATAGAAGGGTTAAAATATGAAGCTTTTTGTGGCTTTCACTAACTATCGGGGGGGAGCATAACACTTATGTGACGAGTACAAATACTCACACCTACTATGCCCCTCATTAGTCCATAATTAAATATGTTTACCACTCTCGAAAAATCATGAATCCAGAAAAACAAAGAAAGCTGCAAGAATATACCAGAGCAATTGCTGAGATTTTATATACAGAAGCTGAATCTGAACAACAATTCACGCTCGAAATTATCGAAAAAACTATTCAGACACAGCTTCAGGAGTATGTCAGTCCCGAAATTGCCGCTTTTTTTTTAAGCAATCAACCGGAACAACTGCCGGTAGAACCAGAAAACTTACCAGTACATTAGGCCTACTAAAAATCAGTGAAAAACAAGCTAAAATACTCGGAGTTAAGCCCTGCACAAGAATCAGTCCACATTTGGAACAATGTTGTCTGAGATTGAGTGCCAATATGTCATACGAGCAAACGGTAGTAGATTTAGAATACATCACTGGTGTCCAAACCAATGCCATGTCACAGCAGAGATTAGTCCATCGGCAGCAGTTTCCGTTGCCTCCTGTCACAGAACTAATTGAAGAATTATCTGTAGATGGAGGAAAAGTGAGATTAAGAACTCCACTCGGACTAGAATGTACCTACAAAGACTATAAAGCAATTCACACCAACGTCGGATTGCTCGCGGGTTATCAAGATAATATTGGGTTGACTAACTGGGTGAATAGTCAACCGATAGCCAACATTGTTACCTGTCTCGGAGATGGACATGATGGAATTTGGAATATTATTGGATTAGTCGCCCCCAATGGACAACGCCGAGAAATTCTTGACTGGTATCATCTGATTGAAAATCTGAATAAGGTTGGCGGTTCACAGCGCAGAATCAATGAAGCCCAAGCTTATTTATGGATGGGACAGGTGGAGAAAGCGAAACAACTTTTTGTAAATCTGACGAAAAAAGCCGCACAGAATTTCTGCGTATATCTCAACAAACATCGAGAACGAATCGTTAATTACCACTATTACCAGTCAAATAAGATTTGTTCGATTGGCTCGGGTGCTGTGGAATCAGCAATTAAACAGATTGGTCGTCGTATCAAAATTTCTGGCGCCCAATGGAATGAGCAAAATGTCCCGCAAGTTTTGGCTCATCGAGTAGCTTACTTAAATGGAATGATTGGTGTCAATCTCAAAGCAGCAGCTTAAATTATCATCAGTATTTATACTGATTGCATAACTGTTATGCTCCCCTATCGGGGTGCGTTCCTTCTCACAAAAAGTTGCACCCTCTGTTTGGAGGATGCAACTCGCGCTTATTGCTGGCGGGTATTACCTCTTAGAACCTAACCTTTGTCGTAGTTGTAACATCAGTGGGGTTAGTACCTGAATCAGCGAGGCAACAGAGCGAATTAAGATAGCGATCACTAAAATGAGTCCAGTTTCAGTACCCCGATAGTCCACCTATAGACAGATGTTCATATCACCTAGCTAATTCACTATAAAGCTGCACTTAATATAAGTCAATGGTAATCCCTAACATCACTTCTAGCATATATTTACCATATTATGAGGAGGGCTTCTTTACTATGAGTCTCTTTTAGTGTGAAGGTTTGAATCATATAAATAAAGGAACTTTAAACATTATACACTCAAAAATTTTACAGGTATACCTCTGAGGTGACGATTCCTCGGTTGGAGTCGAGTTCAAAATCGTATTTACGTAGGTAATTTTCCTGCCAGTTTTCTGGCATTTGGCAGGAAGCAAGGGGAAAACCTGCTGGATCAAGCCAATGTATTTCTTCTTCAACTTCTACTGGAATAACAGGCCATTTATGCTTTGATGCACGGCTAAAATCTCGTAACAGGCTCACAGGAATCTCTCGGCTTGGTCGAAGTTCGATTGATTGTTGCCTAATAGGTGCAACAAATGATTGTTGTGCCCAAGTCCTAATAGCTATAGGATTAAGACGATCGTTGGGTTCCAGATTACTAACAGATTGGTAATAAACTTGTGAGAGTTCTTCAGCTTGTGTTCGGGTCGTAACGTCATCAATCCTAGCTAGTAAATATGCAGCAACAGGGTCTACTGTTCCCCAAACAATTAGTTCTTTCATCCAGAACACAATCCAAGGCAGCCCAGTTCTAGGCCAGTTTTCTAAAGAAGATGGTTCAAGACTCATCTCGCCAAAAGCTTCATCAATAGCCAAAGCCAGAATACTCCCAAGTCCCCAGTTAAATCGATAAGAAAAGTTTTTGCTGACGAAGTTATGCCAGTCAGAAATTTTTGTTTCTGATGGTTGAGGGGATACGCGTCGATGACAGAGCCACCAGTGAAGGATAACTTCCCAACTGGTTTCTGCTCCCCTGCCTCTGCCATTTAAGTTACTGATGCTAAATGTGTTTACTTCCCCAATCCGTCTAATAGTGTCCCGAATGTAGGTGAACTGTTCGTCCTCCTGACGAGATAGATAATCTGCTCCTGTTTCTAGATGATCTCTGATTCTACGGTAAAGCGTTAGAAGCTGGTTTCCAGATATAGGCGGTAAGCTAGTTTTGTATAGGCGCTTCCGTTCACCATAATTTGGATATATAGTTGATTTCAGCGCCTTCCCGCGATGGACAAAGAATTCCTCTAATTCAGCTTGATTTTGACTAGCATAGTAAGCATAAGTTTGCTTCCATAGTCTGCGTAGTTCTGCTTCCAATTCATTAGGTTCCATCTCACGCGCAGAAATTTGTTCAATTTCAACAATTGCAGCAAGTAGCACGTTGTCTAAGGAATCCAAGCTCTCGATCGCGTTCTCTTCGGACTCATTTCTTGGTTGTGCCGTTATGGGAGCTGTTTGCTCCAGCCATGTCAAGAACTCTGCATCGCTTCCATTTCTTACCAGCTCTCGCCATTTATCTAGCAAATGGTTGATTAGTGTCGCGAGTGGGCTGATTGCACCGTCATTTGTATCTATCGGCGGTTCTTGTAACTGACGGACAAGAGAATTGTAAAGCTTACGGATTTTGATTTTTTTATTATAAATTTTCCGATCTTGGCCTCTCTGAGATCGTTCTGGCTGTTCTGGAACAAGCACCAAACTACGACCTTCTGTACCAAATCCCGGACGACCAGATCGCCCAACAAGGTTTTTGAATTCACTAGGGCTGATGTTGCCTGTCCATCGCTCAAGGCTGGGAATTAAAACTGTTTCAAAAGGTAGATTAACTCCCTCAGAAAGGGTAGATGTTGCTATAACGAGGTGAACAATCTTTTCCTCAATCACCTCAACTAGAAGACGTGCCATTAACCCAGGCATTTTGCCGTGATGTACAACGATACCTTTAGTCAAGAGTCTGTATTCACGAGAATCAGTTGTGTAATAGTCTTCACATGACTCTAAGCATTTCTGCCAAATTGCTCTTTTTCTTTCGTCTGAGGGCACTTGAAAGAACTGTGGGATTTGAGGAATATTGATCCAAGTTACGTCAAGCAATTTTAGAAAATCTTTAGCATAGTCACTAATATTCTGACTGATAGAAATGAGAACAGCCCGTTGCTGTTCTCGATCATCTGGTGCAGCAAGATGAATAGCAGCCCAGAGAACATAAGGACGAACGGCTGTCGTAAAATTTTTTCCCTCAAAATTGGGAGATGGAGGATGTGCTGGGAATGGGTTAGGAACATACGGACTATCAGAATTTTCCATATCAGAAAACTGCAAGGGAGCGTTATCTAGTAAGTCATAGCGAATTTCAAATCTTCTCCTCGGAAGACATTCTAATCTTCCAATGAGCTGCCGAGCACTTTTATAAAAAGTTTTGATAGGGGTTGCATCGTCTTGATGACTAATCCATCTGGCTAGTGCGCCTTCTGCTTCCGCAGCAACAGCCGACAGAGCAACAATGCGACAGCGATCCCGTTGCAAATGGCTGAATAACCTAGCCCCCAGGGATTCTAACCTCAATGCCCGATTTTCAGATTTTTGTAGTGATTCATTTGTTCCACTGAATTGGACGGTATGAACTTCATCCACCACAATCAATGTGGTTCTGGGAAGAAAGAAGCTGCCGAGAAATTTCATCAGAGCTTCTGCCTTTTCATAAGTGCAGATTAAGATAGTTTTTTCGTCAGCAGTTAGCCATGCGTCCGTTGGTCCCCAATCTGTACCACCATATAAGCCTGTAACAGTTACCTGTTGATAATGATGAGGTGTTGACTGCCGTAAAACACGCGATAGTTTAGCTTCCACCTCTGTTGCTAAAGCACGAGAAGGGACTAAATACATAACTAAGGGAGCTTGTAAAGAAGGCCGTTCTGGATTTGTATTAGTTGGGAATAGGCTTTGTAGAATAGCTAGCTCCGCAACTCTAGTTTTGCCAGAACCCGTAGGTGTGCAGAGTGCGAAGGATTCTTGTCTAGACAACGCCTGAATTCCACGCACTTGAGACGGCCACGCCATTGATTGCCCTAAATGGAAGCCATAGCGCAAGTAACGCTCAAAGACTGCTCTTCCATCTGAACTCATATTCTGAAGCAGGATATCAAGATGCTGTCGCATACTATTTTCGACGTAAGTAGCAGCAACCTCAGCACATAACTTAGACAGAATCCAGGAGTAGGGGTTTCGTCCATGAAGGACAACCTTGCTAACGGCTGTAAGTTTATTAAGAGCTTTCTGAATGCGTGAGTCGTTTCCCCAACGCATAACAGCACACAAAAGACCTAGCGCACTGACTGTTTCCCTGACAATCATCGTCTGTATTGTATGAGTGTCCTGGTTGTCAGATTGGGAAACACGCTGTATTTCTGGTATTGTTTGCGACCAGTACGCGCCGATATGCTGCAAAAGTTTAACAAAGTCAGCTTTTAGCAAAGCAATGAGAATTCTAGATTCAGTATCCTGACTGCCTTCTTCTCGTAAAAGACCTAGCGCTCTTGCAGGGTAGCCTGCTAACTGATAGCAAGCAGCGGCAAGCAGGCGAGTCGATATCTCTTCGCTATTGGTGTCCCTGATAGGTAGCCACTCTAAAATTTCCCCAGCGCGAAGCACGGTTTTTTGCCACTGGGTATCGTCAGTCTGTCTCTGGACAGATGCTGCTTCCAGAAGCCTGATAACGTCATCAAGACGGCTGTTTGATTCAGTCTGGCTCCAGCTCATTAAACCTGGTTGGTTCTCCCGGAGTCGTGTGTGATGGCTATAGAGTCTGGCAAAGTCACGAGGTAGTCCACTGCTAACCAGAGACTCAACTAATTGTGATGCCAAAGTGACAGTTTCTGCACTAGGTTGAACCATATTTCTCCTGGTTTACAGCCGATAGCTTTTGCGAGTAAATGCTTTTTACTATACAACTTTAAGTCTTATCTTGATTTTTTCCTGCGATTCACTAGGGGTAAAATTGCCAGATATTTGGAAGGCTTTTTGCAGTTTAGGAATTTGCCGCTGTATATGCCTAAAAATGGCCAAGGAACGTACACTAATAACAGCCTCTTCCCCATTTAAATACAGCAGTTGACAGTTCTCGTTAATAAGAGATTGATTGCAAGTAGGAATATGGAATACGACCTTATCCCACAGGGTTAATAACTCTCTTTCATTGAAAGTAGGTATAAGGGGTTGAGTGATGGATTGATAGACTTCTTCAATCAGTCCATTCACGTCATGCAGATGAATTTCTACAGCTTCCAATCTCCGTTGTGCAGTGTAATCACTATGAGGGGCAGATGTTGGAATTATTACTGTGCTTGCTCTAGCTGGTGGCAAACCACAAATATAGTTAACGAGATCGCATCGCTCATGAGTAGTATTATTATTGGAAAAATATAGTTGACGCAGCGCGTGTATCCATTTTTCTGCATCTGAGCCTGCGATCGCATAATCTTGAAGAATGTCAATCAGTGATAAGCAGTCAACGGGAATTGTTTTGCTATCACTAGATTTTTTGTGTGCATCAGCAATCAAATTAGTATCATGACGAGCGGTGCATTTTGCCTCACAAAACAGAATATGTGTAATTTTGCCTTGATCATCACACTGAAACGCTAACATATCATCACCAAGCCGACCAATGATCGTAGGAGCAGAACCGCCTTCTTGTCGTATTTGCTCTAGTGCATGGTATGCCGTTTGGTGTAACCGAAAAGGGAAAGCAAAAACTTGCCAATCTTCATCGAGCGCGTTGAAGTTTTCGGCAACCACTGCTGCCATAATTTCGCCGAAGTAGCCTTTCAAAGTTTTCAGCTCTAATTGCCGGGGGAAATCATTGATAATTGAGGAGTCCATTCCTGGTGTTTCTTCTTCTTCAAGGGGATCTAATGAGTAGGAAATTCCTGCAAGATTTCGTAACTTTTGTCTTGCATCTTCATGGGCTTGATGTACAAGGCTTTGAAGTTCTTGAAGAATATTGGTACGAATATCTAAATTTTCTTTCAGTCGTCGATGGTAGTATCTCCCATCACCAGATTTCTGAACGGTATTGGTAAGCCAATTTTCGAGAGTGGGCAGATGGGTTAGTTTTTGATGTTTTTGATCTGTTGTAGAAGTCGGGTTTGACTCCCTTACGTTGAAAGAACTCTTTGTATACGACATCATCAATTGCCAAATATAGCGTGTATTCTGGAGCGGTGAGTTGAATGAGATTTCGGTATACAATGTATTGACCGAGGGCGGCATGAAAATCATACATTAGCGAACGCCCAACAAAGCTCTTAATTTCAACAATTATCTTTTGTCCCTGACGTTCGGCTGCAATCGGCTTTTCGGCTGCTAAATCCGCATATAACCCAGCATCCTCATATTTGATCAAGTAAGGGTCTGCCGTAATTGTCCAACCCTCTTTAATTAAGGTATTTTTAACAGCATTGTGGTAGATATCTTTGGCAGGCATACTAAAAATAGTGCAGAATTCACCCAACAATTAATATAAACCGCTTTGGAATGAAATTCTCTTCTGGATTCTAGCATTATGAAAGGATAGCGATCGCAGCATTTTTAGTTTCGTTGCGATCGCGAAGCGTGCCGGAGGCATATCGCCCCCTAAAACCCAACCACCCCCACTCGACTAAACCATTTCCAACTCCCTCGGTTTCGATTCAGTCGCAGGCATGAGAGTAGTTCGGGACTGGGCCAAATCTTTTTCCCGTTCTACAATCATCTCTTGAAAACGAGCCGCTGCTTGCTCTGTCAGGGGAATTTGAACCTCCCCGGTGTGAACGTTGGCTTTAAACACGGTGCGCTTGGACTCGTTTCTGACAAAGCAATCCCCATTAGGCTGCACGTAAGCCGTCCATTGGTTGTCGCCAAACTTGAAGTGCTGGGTGCTATGGGAAGGAAGTTGCGATCGCCGTTGCTTGTATGTTTCCGACACGACGCTAAAGAGCGTGTCTTGCAGAGAAAGCCGCCAGTTGTTAGCTTTAGCGTTAGTGGTGTCGCCCTTTCCGTTATTAACTGCCGTTTCTGGTTTTGAAGCAGGTTCTTGTTGGAATTTTGGCGGTTGGTACGTGCTACTGTTTTGAGCGATTCCGTTTGGGCGGATCGCTGAGCGAATCGCGTTTCCCGCAGGCTTCGCCAAATCTGAAGTCTGAGATACTTCAGATGAATAGATCGCGGGCAATTGAATTTCAGGCAACCGAATTGATTCGCGATCGACTTTCAGCATAACCGACCTGCCGCCTTTGTCGGGGGAAAGCGTCGCCTCAAAAGTGGTTCCAGGGGGAAATTTAGGACTTTCAGGGGAAAATGTTCCCAAGTTTTTCCCGTCCAACTGGATAATGGGAGTGCCTTGAAATCGGTAATATTTCTCGTGAGTGGGAGGTAAATCTATCGTTCCCACTTGCAGAGTTACTTTCCGATCCTTCCATTTTGACTTGGAGAAATCTTCCTCTGAGTAATCGTTATCGGGATGTTTGACATTGACTACTTCTATTTGATTGACCCGATAATTTGACAAAGCATCGGAGATTTCATCCATGAATAATTTGTAGACAAGTGCGCCTCTACCTGCTTTATCTTGAGACTCAATCCACCGACAATCGACGGGAGGGACGATGAGGAGTCTGGTTTCATTACCGGAGTAGTTGGTTACTTTCAAAGAGTCGGTGTCGATATGGTCGTTGGAATTATCTCCATATTTGGCATCTAGTTTCGCCACCATGCTCTGGGGTAAGTTTTTGAATGCGAATTCAACTAACGGCAATTCGGGATGAGCAGTAGCTTCATATTCAATCCCTTTGCTATCGAGTGCGTCTTTCCATTGGTTAGGAAGGTCAATGGTTCTGCCGTCTTTAGTTTTCACTTTCTGGAAAGGAACTTGCAGGACGTAGACATCTCGCGGTAAGGCTTCGTGTAGCAATTCGTAGTCTTCTTGTAGGGAAAAGGTAATTTCCAAATCCTCTGCTACCTTCTGGCAAATTGTCCGGTGTTTGCTCAGGTTATCGGAAGTGTGGGTAGCTTGGAATAAGGCATGAGCAGCCCTGGTTTTTCTTTCAAGAGTATCCCAAATTTCGTCAATCTCCGCTCGATAACTGTCATAAAGTTTGCCCATTTCCTCTTTTCGAGCTTTGATATCGCTGCCAGTGCGATCGTAGATAATGCTTTTGTCCTCTTGAAAGCGCTGCACCAGGTCTTTCGCCCATTGTAATTCGTTTTCTTCCCAATGCAGGTTATTTTCTTTGCTGTGTCGGTACTCGATTCCTCTCTCTACCAAGGCATTTTTGTACTCATAGGGAACGTGCAATTCCTTCCCTTCTTTTTCATACTCAATGCCTGCTGCATCTAGTTGCTGGCGATTGTCTTTCGACACGATTAAATGAGCCGGAATTGGGGGAAGAATGTGCTGAAATTCATCTCGGTTGCGGTGGATGAGCCGCGTCTGTTCCCAATAAGGATTAACGGCTTCTTTGGCTAGGACGTAAACAGGATTGGGAAAGTCGGCGGGCATGGGAAATTGTTTGTACAGTCGATCGTCTCCTTTGTACTGGAAAAAGTAAGTGCAGCTTTTGTGTTTCTCACACCATTCATCTACTTTTTCTAGTAAAGTGTCGGGATTTAGATTTGTTTTCTCTTTCACTTCTTTGGCATCTTTACCCCGCAGCGAGTTTTTCTGGTAGTCAACTTCGTACTGTTCCATGATGCTGAGAGCGGCGATAAATCGCTTTTGCTGCTTGAGAAATAGCTTTTCATCTTCGCCGGGGTTGGGGAGTGCTGCTGCTACTTTGCCAATGGCTAAGGCGACGATTCCGACTTCATTTTGAGAGCTGGCAACTCCAATTTGTTCTAGGGTGGTAAATTTGCGTTGACCTGCTTTAACTTTACCTTCTCTGACTTCGGGGTCGTCTTCTCGATACCGAGCTTTAGTATAGGGAACTTTCTCCGCTTGTACCACTTCTCCGAAGTCAAATAATCCGTCTTGTGCTGGTAAGATTTGTTGGGCAATTTGAGGGATTTTTCGAGATTCGATGCCAAACGGTTCGTCACCGTCAAAGTCTCCTTGATGGAATTTTTCTAAGTCTTTGGGCTTGAACCAAATTACCCCTTTGATTTTCGACATGACAGCACGGGTTTCCTCTGGAATATTTTCCAGGTTTTTTGCGTGTACATTTTGATATATCCTCAGACCATCTTTGTTGAGAATTGGGAATCGACCTTGAACGCATTCTCCTTCTTCTAAATGGTTAGCGCAAACCGTGCCTTTGGGTAAATCTTCGCAGGGTAGAGCCATTGCAGAAGTCATTGATAAAGCTCCCCTGGTTGCCAGATTTCGCCATTTGGATGCCAGCCACCTTTCTGCCATATTGGTGAATTCGGGACTGCCTATCATCAGTCCGAATTTATCGGCTTTGAGCATCTGGATGTCCTGTCTTTCCCGCTTTTTATCCTCGGTATTTTCCTCGCTGTCACCGTTAATTTCGTCGTCACTTGTAGTTGATAGTTTTTCCTGCTGTTCTTTAAGTTTTCTTTCGTTCAAACGCGCTAAAAATGCTTCGCGCTTGTCATAATCTTCAATCATCGCTTGGCGCAATTTCATGGGGTCGCGTTGCAGTGCTGCCAGTCTTTGGGCTTCGGCTTTAGTTGTTGGTACTAAGTCTTGCCTTTGGGCTTCTTCGTCGAACCAAACTCCAGTAGACTGCCAGCTTGTTTGGGTGATGCCGATTTGACTGTTTTTGCGGTTTCCAAGGATGGCTTTTGGTAATTCGTAATCGCCACAAGGAATGAGTTCTTTGAGTTGTTTTTTATTGATGCCTTTGATGCTGGAACGGTCTAAAATAAGTTGAGGTTTGTTCCCTTCAGAGTCGGCGTCGGAGTCGAGTAAATTGTCATCGGGACGGAGGGTTCCTTTAGCCAGAAAGCTGACTTGGGGTGTGGATTCTGTATTTTCTGTATTCCAACTTCTCAGCCAAGCGAAACGAAATTGACTGGCTCGATTTTTCTCGCCGCCGATGCTTTTGAGTAATTCGGAACTGATTGCACCGTGACAGTCTCCGGTGCGATATTTAGCATATTGCGGGTCGGTGAAATCAACAATTTTTACTCGCAGGTTGTCGCATTCTGATACGCCGGACATACAAGTGCTGACTAGGAGGGAACCGTAGCGACAGGCGGTGTCTTTTTCGGTTACGAATAAGTCTCCTATCTTTTTGGCTAGGGTTTCGTCGCCAAAGTAATAACTATTGCCAGATTGAAATATCATGCGTCGCTTGATGCCGTCTTCTGGGTCGTGGATGCTGGCGCGTAATTGGCTAGGATCTGGATTGGATTTGTCAAGTTTGACAATCATTAATGTCTTCAGTTCGTCTGGTTGAAACATTGCTTGCAGAATCGAGTGCCGCAGGATTTCTGGGTTGTTGAAAAATTTTCCTACATTTCGACCTTTAGCATCAATGTAAGCGGCATCAAAAACGGGTATTTTGAGTCCTTGTTCGGTACAAACTGTGGCGACCATGAGTTGATTTCTCCCGAGAATCGAGGTGTTATAATAGGAATTGTTGAAACAGTTGGTAAGGCAGGTAAGAAAAGTCTATCTAAGCCTTAACAGGTTGAAACTCGGTCAAGTGTTGACCGTTGGAAGTGTTTTTGAGGTGATTGAAATGGAACTAAAGGTTGATACAATTGTTAATCCGGCTCTGTTTGAAGATGAAGATACTGAGCTGGTGGAATTGGCGATCGCTCCTGAAGATGAGGATAAATACCCATTCGTGCGTCCCAGTAGCGCTCCTGCTGATTTGATGGACAGACCGGGGAGGGTTATTGAAGAATGGGAGAATATGGACTTCGACGAGCGAATTCAGGCTGACCCTACATATATCGATAGGGTCTAGGCGTAGGGGGACACCTAGCAGAGGCATGGGGTGTTTGGTTCGATGGGGCGGCGGTAGCCGCCCTGATATGGCCTCTTGGTTTGGCTATGCCCAATGGAAAATTTTCCATTGGGCGAGCGGTTGGGGTGGGAATGTTGACGGCTGTTACCCGTCCTTGCACCCTCCTAGCGATCCACCAGATTTGATGGATAGGCCGGGGAAGGTTATTGTAGAATGGGAGAATATGAACTTTGATGAGCGAATTCAGGCTGACCCTAGTTACATAGAAAGGGTTTATTTATGGGTTTGATTTAAGCAATCTGTCTTCACTTGCTCAATTGTTTGCTACTGGTGTATTAGTGCCAATCACATAAGGCCTTACTTTTATTTCTTAGTTTAAAGTACAGTGTCTTAATTTCAGCGAAGATAGAATAGAAGAAAAATTTTGGAATTAAAAGCATGTCAGACGATTCATCTCAAATTTGGATTGTGACTGAAGTAGAGACCACTGAAAGTGTTGAAATTCTCCGAGGAGAGCGGAGTAGCGATGATACTGGGGGTGGCTTTGGTCAGCGAGTGAAAGAACAAATAAAGACGACCGTCCAGCAGCGAGTTCCATTGGATGCAGCGGCTCTAAAAGTTCAAATGAATGGACTGCTGAAGGTCTTAGGTGATATTTCAACTGAGGCTAACCAACAAAATGGACTACAACTTGATGAAGTCGAACTATCCGTTGAAATCAATGGTGAAGGGCAGGTAAGCATCCTAGGTAATAGCGGAAAATTGGGGAACAAAGGGGCAATCAAGCTTAAGTTCAAGCGAACTACTACAAACAGTTGAAATGGGACAAAACTGGGCAATTACGATCGGTATCAATGGTTATCGCAACTTGCAATCACTCAACTACGCCAAATTTGATGCCGAGGCAATGCAAGTATTTTTCCGGCAAGAACTCAATATCCAGACTGTTTATCACTTTGCTGATGATTCCTTGCCTATAAAGCAAGACTACGGTTCCGATCTGGACTCTCATCCTACTTACACAACTTTAAATCGTTTCTTTCGAGTGCGGTTTGAAGAGTCATTTTTGAAGTCAGGCGATAACTTGTGGTTCTTCTTTGCAGGGCATGGAAAACGTCATAAAGATCGGGACTATCTGATGCCGATAGATGTTGATCCTGGTGATGTTGAGAGTAGTGGCATTTCATTGCAGTACGTTAGTGAACGCCTGCGACGCAGTGGTGCCGATAACGTTGTTATGCTAATTGATGCTTGTCGAAGCGGAAACGGGCAAAGAGATGGTGTGGGCTTTGGGCAAGAAAAGCAGCAAGGTGTCATTAGCTTGTTCTCCTGTAGCCCAGGGGAATCTTCCTATGAGATTAATGAACTACAACATGGATCATTCACCTATGCCCTGTTGGAGGGACTAAAAATTGAAGGAGAAAGCAATTGTGCGACCGTTGAACGGCTCTATCAACGTCTAAGGCAAAGGGTTCCTAGCCTGACCCAACAATACAGAAAGGTTCAGCAAACTCCTTATGGTGTAGTCGAACCACCAACTAAGTACCACCTCATTTTGTTGCCTCGCAAAGCTAATCTTACTGACATCGTGACACTGGAAAACGATGCTCTTCTGGCTGAAGTTCAGCAAAACTTCCAACTTGCAAAACAACTATGGATTCGCGTACTAGCTGTTTCACCAACTAATCCAAAAGCAATTGAAGGGATTGAACGCTTAGCCCGTGTTGTACCTGCCGGATATGGCTCTGGTAAGACTGATGTTCAGCATCCAGTAGGAACTTTCTTTGCAATCCGTCATCAGTCATTTGAACTATTAACTGTTCGTATTTCGGAGGAGTCCTTACCTGCTCATTTTCGGCATTACAAAATTCAACATATCGAGTTTTACCTATCATCTTTCTTCACAAACGGCGTTTGCGACCCCATTAGTGCTGTACAACAGAATAACAATCTCATAAACGATTTTTTAGTGGTATTTCAAGCCAATCCAGAAGCAGTAATTGGTTACTATGGCATTGTTCACATTCCACTTCAGTTCTGTGCTGGTTATGCTGTCTCAACCTGGCCTAGGATTGCGTTATTTGAATTGGATCGCGATGTAAATTGTTGGTATGAGTTGGCTGGTGATGATAGTCCAAAACTTGACCTAAGCGTTAGCACTATCTCACGTCCAGCAAATGCTGTTGCTGTTGCCATTAGAATCGCCATCTCGTTTGACATTACCAAAAATGATGTGGACGATGTAGTGCCTCAGCCCTATGAAGATATACAGATTAAGATAGGTAAGCGACGTATTGACGCGATCACCCATTACAGTCAGGTAAAGGAAGTCTGTAACGCTTTCCGGCAAGTCCTTGATGATTTGCATACCCGCGTTGACAAGTCACTTATTGTGCATATCTTTTATTCTGGACCAGTTAGCCTTGGCTTCAGTCTCGGACGCCGAATCAGCCGAACGATTCATCACCAGGTTATCGTCTACAACTACACATCTCATACAAGTCCACGGTATGCCTGGGGTGTTAAGATTAATAGTGTTGATTCACCTGAATCTAGGGTTGTTTCGACTAAGTTGCTCATCCATGATACCTAAGAGTAATTTCACATATTCATGTACGACATCTCTGACGACTTACAAATTTTTTATGACACCCATGTTCGTCTTGGAACAATACGACGACAGCAACTTGCAACTTATCGAGACTTAAATATCACCCGACTAAAAAATGGTTTAAACGATCTTGCTAAAGAAACTGGTCGTCCGCACTCACATCCCTATGACTGGAAGAACCAAGGTGGGTATGCAATGCGTACTCTCAACCAAGATCCGAAGGGTGACAATGACTACGATATTGACGTTTCACTAATTTTCCATAAAGATGAGATACCTGAAGACCCGCTTAAAGCACGGCAGCGTGTACGTGATGCGTTATGCAAACGCTGCACTAATTTCACAAAGGAACCAGAATCACGTACTAATGCAGTTACGATTTGGTATGCAGAAGGCTACCATATCGACTTTGCAATCTACCGCACCTATATAGACAACCTCGGTATAAAGCGTATTGAGCATGCCAGCACTGAGTGGAAACGGCGAGATCCAATGGAGGTTAACGACTGGTTTAGTAAATGTGTTGCGACACTAAGCCCGAAGGCTAGTCAAACTCTCGGTTACTATCCTAAAGTTGAAGATGGGCAAATGCGTCGCATTGTGCGATTTCTAAAGCGGTTCTGTCGCTCACGAACTTCTTGGAGTCTACCCGGTGGCATGATCGTGTCAGCACTAGTAGCCGAGTCTGGTATTTACACAGCGAACAGCGAGCGCGATGACCTTGCCTTGTACAACACTATGGTGGCATTACGTAATCGACTAAAAGCCTCTTGCCACGTATACAATCCAGTCGATACTTCACAGGAACTGACAGGCAAAACTGAAGTATTAAACCAAGTCACTCGACTTCGGGATCGACTCGATACTGCAATCAGTAAACTTAGCGTGTTATTTGACGAGTCAAAGTGTACGAGAGAGAAGGCGCGTTTTGCTTGGGACTGGATTTTTAATCATGAATTCTGGGCGAAAAAAGAAAGCACTAAAGGTACAACCAAGGCTGAGTTAAGTGCTGTAACAAGATACAGTGTTACAGTTCGCTGCGATCTTGCCAAGTGTGAGAATGGCCCAATTTATGAACATTACTTGAGTGGAAGCTCTGTTTTACCTAAAGGCGTTGCACTCAAATTTTCAGTCATGTCAAGAAATCTCCCACCCCTCTACAGCGTGCGATGGATTGTTGATAACGAAGGAGACGAGGCAGGTGAGGCGAAGCAGCTTTACTGGGAAAGCAGTGATAGCGGAACCACAATTTGGACAAGCACTGCCTTTAAAGGTACTCACCGCATGACCTGTCAAATTGAGAAGGAGGGTCGAGTTATGGCGCAGGCGGTACACATTGTAAAGATCACAGCAAGCGGTAATTCTAGGATTTCGGGTAGTTCCAATCGTGGATTTGGCTAAAAAGTTCCTACTAACCTCAAACGAGGTAAGATGTCGCACCCCCTAATCCTCAAGCATTAGATTTTAATGCCACACAGACCGAATGCTGGGTAATGTAAAGCGATCGCGCCGTCCCACTCTCCAAATCAAAATAGGTCGCAAACCGCTTGAGATTGCCCGCAGCCATCCGGTACAAATAATCCGCCGCCTCAGCCGCCACTCGAACATTCACGCTCTCGCTCTGCACATTCAGCACTGCCATCTCAGCACAAGATAGGTTATTTGTCAACTCTTCAGGTTTCGGTTTCAAAAGGTCAGGAGCCAGGAGCACCGGAGATGGTAGCCTAGCACATCCCAACCCCCCAAAATTATAGAAGTCCGGGTCAGTTTCCAAAGAACTGCCCAGCAAAATTTGTCCCGCTGCTGCATGATTTCCGCAATCGAGATACCACACGCGGGGAATTTCAGAACGGCTGTAAAATTGGTTTAACTCCAGAGCCTGATTAATTGCCGCTCTCCCGGCTGCTGTATCCACGCACCCCACCAGGATGGTCAGTTTGTCGTAGGCGTAGCGGATTAGCTTGGGGTCAAATACCTGCACGAAAGCCGTCGTGTCAACTCCCCAAGCGATAGAGTATCTCAACGCTAGAGCCTGCGCCTTGGGCAGTCCGATTTCCTTATCGCAGAAAGCTTGCCTGCTGATGTTGGCGAATTCAACTCGATCGGGATCTGCGATCGCAAATTGCACCTTTTTCCCCGACTTACCCAAACTCCGTGCCAGCCGTGCAATATGGTAAGACAGCCAAGAACCCGTTCCTCCCGCCCCAATTAGCCAAAAATCAATCGAATCAGCTTGTCTGACAATCAAAGGCGAAGCTGACAAATAATCATAATTAAACATGGGGTAAATCTCCAAATCTTGTTTACAATTCGATTGGGTCATCTAACAAAGAGGGCGCAACAGAACTGGAGTAGAATTTATCAATCAAATCGTCTTTTTCTCCACCAACTGTGACATCTACAATGAAACTCGGTAATTCAAATATCCAGTCAGCCGGAACGTGCCAGAACTGTCGATAAACTCCCACGCGGCAAATAATTTCAGCGCTCGATTCAGTCACTCTCCCTAAAACTACGAAAATGCGGAAACCCCCTTCATCTGCATCATCGGCACCTGAAAAGAAAGCTGCCATCCGATTGTGCGAATGTACCTCTACAGTGGCGTTAATATACGAAGAATCTAAACCGTATTCAATTGCTCTACATTTAGCAGAACTTTGCGTTTGCTCTGGAATTACGAGCCGCCATTGTCCTTGTTCCTGATGAATGTGGAAAGTGATTTCTAACGGTTGTTCTGCAAGCGCGGCGATACAACTTTCTTTCCACATTTGGATGAGTATCTGCTGAGGGATTCGTCCAGGAGTTAATCGGACTAAAGGCTCAATCGGTTCTAATCCTCTGATTGACGCGGTAAAAATTTCCACCGGAATTATCACTTCTAACCCCAGTCTAACCGCTCTAACAAAGATGCCATTGCTGCCAATCAAATACTCGAACATACTGCTAGAGTGAAACGGCAGATTGTCTCCGAGTTTGACAATCTTATACTCGACAAATTCTAAGTTGTAGTGATTCAGTTTAGGTAGTTTAATCATCAGTTATTGCTGAAACTAATTTGGCAATCGTTTGGTTCGTGCTGACTAAATCTTTAACTGGGTAAGATGAACGTTTACCTGCTTTTTCGAGCTGCAAGCGCACGTCACTGGGTTGCGCCCTAGATTTGCCGTCACTCAAATGTCCGTTGAAGGGACTAGAGATGAACAATTCCCAAGCTTTTTTAATAGTATTGGGCGAAGCTACAGGCGGTTTATTATCTCCCCAGCAGATGCGTCCACAGGGTTGATAGGAATGCAAATAGACGTTGGGCAGCGGAACGTGAAAAGCATCTGCTTCCGGGTCAAATTTAGAGCCTTTAATTGCCCAAACCCAGTAATCAGATTTCAACCCCAAGAATACCAATGCTGGTAAAGAAACCAAGTGCTTTGATTCCAACAAATTTATTTCGTGTTTCTGAGGTAGCACGAATTTGATTGTCCATTCCCCGGCGCTGCCAGTTCCCCAACGTACTATCCCCGATTCAAGGTTTATCCAACCCGAATCAATGGGTGTATTGGCAAAAGCTGCTCGCAGAGTTGCTGGAGACAGGCATTTGTACTTGGAACTGTCCCCCGATTGATAGTGAAAAATGTAAGTACCGCCCTCAATAAAGAGAAGTTCGGCTTGAATAGTGGACAATTTTCGGGGGGCTACCTCCAGTACCTCTCGAATTATTTCAGATGCAATGTCAGATTCCATAATGCTAAGAGGTGTGAGAAATTGGTGTTAGGCTCAGATTCAATCCAGTCAATCAATTCGCAGGCTTTATCTAGTAGCTGACTAGCTTTTTTCCATTCACTTGCTAGGAATTTAATGTCTTCAATTGTCCAGGGTCTTGATTCAAAATTATGATTCCAGTAACTTTCACAGCAAACACTTTGGTCTAGCCAAATATTTCCTGTTTCTAAGTCAAGAAGTGCTAAGGCTGTAGGCAAATCGCTGATAGGAGGTGCAACGCGACGGGCTAATCTCTTGAGAAGTTTGAAGTTAGTTTTTTCGGGATGTGCAATGTCTTTCAAGCTGTATCCAAACGTACATTCGTACCACGCTTTTCCTTCATCGCCTGCTACCGATTCCAACCACCACCGACCTGACTGCGAAAGCGGCAGTAATATCTGCCATCCACTTCGCAATGCGTCAATTCCTTCTTCATGGTCTTGCCAATCTATTCCTTTAGGCGAGACAGGAATTTGATAGAGGCGCTCTTCATAAGCGCCCTCTAAAATTATGTCGTCAATCGGAAATAAATGTTCGTTAACTAGCGAAATAAACTCCAATTCCTTCGGACTGTGATTTTCATCTTCCGAGTAGAGCTCCGATTGGCTTTTTTCCCATTCCAAAGGAAACAATTGTTGATAAAGACTGAGAGCTGATACGTGTTCAGTTTATCTAACAAATAATCGGTTGCTGATTTAAAGTCGATGATTGGTTGGCACTGCTGTAATATTTGCAGAGCGGATTTAGCATTCCAAATTGCAGCCATATTAAAACCCCATTGGAACTGCACCAGCTACAGAGCGACTATTTAACAGTCGTTCCTTGGTTTGCTCAACTGCTCTCACGTCGTCTGTCCCTTTTGAAATAGCTAACTCAATAGCTTTTACCATTTCTTTCATAGTCGCGCTATCGAGTTCGCCAGAAAGCTCTAACCGTTGTAGTTTCCGGCACATAGATAGTGCGGGATTGACTTCTTCTGGTGCATTGATGAGGAATTCTAAAGGAGTCATTTTCATGGTTATTTTACTCCTTTAGAGCCGTTGCGTTTGGCTACTGTAATCAATTCTCCAGGTTTTCTAATGATGTCGGCGTTGGCGCAATCTGGGTAATAAGTTGTGAGCAATTTGCGGAGTTCGTTATCATCATTTGCTATTTCCTCATCAACAGGATGCTGTTGTCCCTCGAAGGAAATTAGCACTTTCTTTTTTGAAGTCATTTTCTTATCCCAAAAGTAGGTATGTTGTTCAAATCCCAAATAAGGTCAGTTGCGTTCCAGTAGTTTTAGACTCTGTAGAAGTTGTAGACGTAGTGGTGCTACTCGCTTCGCTTCCAGGTTTATTTGGGTTAGCGCTTCTTTTCTTTTGGTTGCGAGCATTAGCAATCTGTCGCCGCACTTGGCAATTGGGAAAATCTGCTACAAGTTCCTTCAGCAGTTCTTTGAGAGGTGGCGGTAATTCTCCCAATGATGACTCTCTTATCTTTTCGCTAACTGGAAAGTCCCTGTGACTACTTGCGGAAATAATTACAATTCGTCCGTCTGGATGACCGTCATCTGGTTTAAATGTCAGGTGCAGTTCGACGGTACATTTCTCTATGATATAAGGTTCTTCTTGATGTTCGGATTGTAAATTGTGGGATTCTTCAGTTTCAGAGACAGCATTTTCTTCATCTTCCTCTGCCCAATTATCATCATCTATTGATTCTGAAGCGCTTGCAGAGGTTGATGATTCAGTAGCGACTGGTTTTTTAACTTTAGCTGGCGAGAGGAGACCTAGATAATGTTTTTTGGCTTGCCAGCGATCGCGGTCAAATAGCAGTCCAATCTTTTGGAATTTTTCCTCTATTGTTTCTTCATCTTCGGGTTGAATTGTATACTCAATTAACTCTTCGCTCGTTACCGATAAATTAGCAGCCGCGACTGCCTCTTCTGGTGTCAACCATTTCATTTTTGCTATGCTATTTAATAGCTTGTCATACTACTTATGGGCGTTAGCCCCCTTATTGGTATTAATTAAACTTATTCAAAGATCCACTTAATAATAGTAGCGGCTCATCTCCGTAGGCTTCTACTTCCAAGTAATCGGTCATGGCTTCAGCTACAGCGGCTCTTATAGAACCAAGGAGGACGAATAATCGCCCATCTTTTATGGGAAACGATATATCGAGGCGGTTGTCTCCATCCTCAATTAAGATGGCAAGTTTCCCTCGATAAATCCGGTAGGTAATGGTGTCAAATGTTGAAATGTCAAAGGAATGGTTGTTTTGTTTATTCATGGATTAAGCTGTCCTAAATTACTTCAAAAAAATGGTTTAGCAGATAGCGATATAACAACTATCTGCTGTTAGTTAAACCTCCCACGCTTGTTGGTCTGAAGATTTACCCCTAGCCGGCTCGTGCTTTCATTTTCTTGTTAGAACCATCAACGCCTTTAGCGATCGCCTTTTCTTTTCGCCTACTATTTTGTGTTATAGTTGAATGATTCTCCTGAGTATTTGGTGCGGCAGCACGATTAGAAATTACCTCAGTTGCAGAGGTCAGATTTGATGGTACTATTCCGTATTCAACTCTGAGTTTACGCTCAATTCGAGTGCCATCAACGGGAATGCCTTGTTTCCAATCCGCTACGATTTTGCGTTTGTTGGGTGTAACAACTAGCTTTTCCGTGCGGTACTCTGTTGGCAATTCGCAAGGATTGATTAATACTTCGCAACTCGGCGGATTTTCCTTGAGTCGGATGTGACGCGAGATCCCCACAATCTCTGTGGGAATTACTCCCATTGAATGAAATTGTAGCAGGGTTTTATCCAGACTGCTGCGCCAACGTTCCAGTCGTTCAATTGCCTTATTATGCAGTTCTACTAAATGTTTTAAGCGTGCTTTGACGGCACAAATTTCAGCATCTAGTTGGTCTGCTAGTTCGGCTTGAGTGTCAACAACAATTTCCTGGTCTGTCTGAATTTCCCAGAGTTGTTTGAGGATAGTTTCCTCTTCTTCGGGAGTTTCAGCAGTTTCCAATTGATTCCAGAGTTCGACTGCTTGTATCGAATATCTGGCTAACGAATCTTTGGCTAAATACATTAGTTACCACCTTCCGCAACAATGAAAATACTCATCAAAAGTTTCAATGCTAGCGAGTATGGCTAGCGTTCCGGGCGTGAGTTCGTCTTCCAAACTATGAGAGTCAATGCTTTCATCGCCTACTTCCAAAATTTCCGTCTCTGGGATAAGTTCTAGGGAGTCGGATTTGAAATCCACTCTTCCCAGCAAAGAAGTATTAGTGTAGGAAATGAGTGTATTTGTTGTGTCGTCAACTTCACATTGTTGTAGGGACACGGTTGTGTAAAACCTCGTCTAGAATTTCAAATTCAACAATGCTTAATAGTGCTTTCCATTTCGCGTAGAAGCCCTTAAGCTTTCAACTTTTTTCAAAGCAGGAACCCGCTGCTTGCGAGAAGGAAGTTTTTCTTCAGATACATCTGATAATTCTTCTGAAAAGTTATCTTCGTCGCCTTCAAGATCGTCGTTAGTGAAATCAGCATCGTTATCCTCATCCGCGTCATCCACTTCGCTTTCATCTGTCTGAACTTCTGGTTCTGGCGATGCAGCAGCAGGTGAGGCAGTTGAGGTAGCGATGATGTCATAGCCGAGTTCTAAGATTAGCGATCGCACGACGCTTTCCATCTGCTGTTCCGATAACCCAGGAGTCGTTCTTTTGAGTTCCTGCCGTTTCATTAGCATCCACACTTCCAGAGTTTCTTCTGGTGTTGCAGTCTTCAATGCCAATTTGATTTTTCTAGTCAGTTTGTCCCGCGTGGATTTGAGACGGTCTGTGGCAATTTTTTGTGTATTATTGGGCTGATTTGTAGGCATAAGTAGTGGCGTAGCAAATTATTATTTTCACCCAAAAAGGTGGGCGTTAGCCCATTTATAAGTCGATGACATCGGAAATTAGGTAGAGGTGTGTATAATTCCTTGGACTGATGGGATACGACGCGCATATTTAGTAAGTTAAAGGCTGAAAATATACATAATTTTAGCTTGTACATCGCCTACAAAAAGCATAATTATGAGCCAAATAAGAGGCTTTTATCCAGTTATTCTTATCCCTGATTCAATTCGTCAGTTCTGCGCGGATAACCCGATACCTATTTTGGAAGAAAGTGCTTCTTCTACAAAAAAAATGCCTTTTCCGCCGCGACCGCCAGTTTCCAATAATTCTCGTTATTCTCTGGTAATTCAACTTTGGATAGCTAGTGTTGCGGTAGTAATGTTGGTTAACTGGCTGTTTGGCATGAGTGTTATGGCTTTCTGGTCATCGCTGACGTGTTCGTCAGTGAGTGTAGTGGCGACTTTTTCCTATCTGCGGTTTGTTGATTTTCAAGTGCGCGAGCGCTACAAGCAACGACTGGCTGACTACCAACAACAATTATCCAAATACGAAAGTTATCAATTGTGTCGCTTGCAGCCAAATCGCAAGGAAACTGAGCAATATAATTCTCTGTTGCAGGAGCGATCTAAGCTGCTTAATATTTCTTTAAAAGAAATTATTCAGCAGCCAGCAAGTCAGAGTAAGGGAGGAGTACAGCAAGGGGTAAGTGAAAAGCAATTTTTTATTTACTTATGTCGTTATTTCTCTGGTTTTTATGACTTCTGTATGGGTGGTGAGTTTCCTATACCCGGTACATCTTTTCGTTACACCGCTGACTTTATTTTGGTTCATAAACCGACTGGTTTAGCTATAGATATCGAGATTGATGAACCTTATGATGGGAGAACGGGAAAGCCTCATCATTGTGTGGATAGGAATAAAGATAATCAGCGCAATCAGTTTTTCTTAGAAAGAAATTGGGTGGTGATTCGGTTTTCTGAGTTGCAAGTTGTTAAATATCCTGATGGTTGTTGTAAGGCGATCGCTAGAGTTGTTTCTCAAATTACAGGTGATTATAGAGGATTAGTTCAGTTACAAAATGTTAAAGAGTTACTCCCCCAAAAACAATGGAAAGTTAAGGAAGCTGTTTATATGGCTAAGGCTAAATTTCGTAACTCTTACATAAGAAATAATTTTTGTTAATTAAGGAATTATACTAAAATTTTCAATAAATTTATAGGCTTGCTAAATGCGGGTTGTTTTCACGAATTTTTTGTAACTTAGCTCCCTCAAGTTTAATAGCTGCGGTTCGATCCAACCAAGAGTAAAGATTAGCTGCCAAAGAAGCATTAAGGCTAAACGGTTTAGAATTAAAGCCCGCTCTCATACCTCGACGAATTTCAGGTAGGGTCAGTCCTTGTTCGAGCAGAAAAGGAAGAATATCAATTAATTCTTGAAAAGCGTTCTGTGGCTGAAAGCTGTTATCTGGATCAGCTTTAAGGGTGAATCTGCGACGACGCTTAAAAGGATGTTGCCAAGCCCAACGATAGTGATCCAGATATCCTTCATCAGTATCAATAGTAGCATCGGTACGATCTATAGTATTAGCATTTTTCCAGTAAGTTTTTTCCTTTATAATAAATACCAAATCACAATAAAGGTTATTAAAATTTGGAAAAGTATCGCCACTGACCCAAAAATTGATATTATTTACTATGGAAGACATTTGTGTAATGTGACAATAGGAATGCAGGAATTTACAATTCCAAATGTATGGATCTTGATTGCCAACAATAGAATCGTGATAAACTACGATGCTATCGAATACTGATTTAGTACGAGATGGATGGTAGATAAGATAACCGTTCAAAATACGACCTCAATAGTAATTATAAAATACAATTATATAATTAAAAGTATATCCTATGAAATAAAAAATCTGTTAATAGATTGTTTGAGGTTAAGTAAAAAAATATTCTCATAAAAAGCTAAGAGGATATTTCAAAAGCTAAAGAAAGCTATATTTAACTGCTGATGAAAGGAGGGAAGCAAAACCCTGCGATGTGAGCCAATATATTGACATACTCGATCGGGCTGGCACTCTGTTCACCATAATTTTTTAATATCCTCTAAGCAAACCTATTAATTAAGAGTGCAATCCCAACTTGTCAGCCCTCGTCTTTTGAGTTCTGCAACCATCAAAGGATGTCCCTCTAAATTCGGGTTACTTTTGACGATCGCTACTGCCATCTCACGAGCTAAATTCAGCAAACCCTCATCATCCAATATATTTGCCAGAGCAAATTCGGAAATTCCCGACTGGCGATAGCCCAGCACAACACCTGGCCCACGCAGTCGCAAATCCATTTCGGAAATAAAGAACCCGTTGCTAGATTTTTCCAATACCTCAAGACGTGCCTTAGCTTCTGTTGCTTTACTGGTATTTAACAGAAGACAATAGGAACGGTGGGAACCCCGACCGACGCGACCTCTTAACTGGTGCAGTTGAGCCAAGCCAAAGCGATCGGCATGGTCGATTAAAATAACTGTAGCATTTGGAACATCCACGCCCACTTCAACCACAGTGGTGGAAACGAGTATCTGGGTTTTGTTGTCGCGGAATGATTTGAGCGCTTCATCTTTCTCGGCTGATGTCATCCGACCGTGCAGCAATCCTACGCTAAATTCGGGGAAGATTTCTGTTGAGAGTCGATCGTATTCTGCTACCGCTGCTCTTAAATCTAGCTTTTCCGATTCTTCGATCAGGGGAAGGATGATGTACGCTTGACGACCTCGAAGTACCTCAAGGCTGATTAAATCGTATGCTGAAGCGCTTTTATTAAGCACTTTCGTGTGAATTTTCTGACGACCGGGCGGTAACTCGTCAATCTGACTGACATCCAAATCCCCGTGCAAGGTCAGTGCTAAAGTACGCGGAATAGGAGTCGCGGTCATCGTCAGTACATGAGGTCTATTTCCTTTGTTCAGTAAATCCTGCCGCTGTTGCACCCCGAATCTGTGTTGTTCATCGATGACTACCAGACCGAGTTTGTTGAAGTTGACCTTCTCTTGCAGAAGCGCGTGAGTTCCTACCAATAGTGAAAGTTCACCCGTCTCTAATTGGGCGTGGATTTCTCTGCGCTTGGCGGTTTTGGTAGAACCCGTCAGCAATTCAACAGAAACGCCAAGGCGTTCAAACCACGCCGCAATCTTCCTGTGATGCTGTTGGGCTAGCACTTCTGTAGGTGCCATAAGTGCCGCTTGGTAGCCAGACTGGATGGCAGCGAGGATAGCAACGACAGCAACAACTGTTTTACCAGAACCGACATCCCCCTGTACCAGTCGGTTCATCGGCGTTTTGGAAGTCATGTCGTTGAGAATGTCGTTAATCACCCTACGTTGAGCTGAGGTAAGCGAGAAGGGAAGTTGAGAGTAAAACTGTTGGATTAGAGGGCCAGCAGGAGTTATTTTTGTAAGAGCCGATCGCGCCAAAAGTCGGTGGCGACGCACGAGAAACGATAGCTGGAGATAGAAAAACTCATCAAATACCAGGCGACGGCGGGCAGCTTCTAGTTTGGTTTCGTCTGGGGGCTGGTGGATGTTTGCGATCGCCTTCTGTAATTCCATCAAACCGTGTTGTCGTCTGAACTCCTGCGGCAGGGGGTCATTTAGCAGCTTGGCAGATTCCAAAACTGAGGTTACTGCATTTTGGACAATTTCGTTGCTAACTCCCTTTGTCAAAGGATAAATTGGGATAATTGAATTTTTCGTATCCTTGGCTTCGTCTAGACCGATTAATCGGATTTCAGGGGAAGTTAATGTCATTCCGCAATAGCGATCGGGTTTGACTATCCCAGATATAGCAACAATGCCTCCAGCAACATAGGTGGCGGCTTGCTCGTTCCTCCACTTTTTTGATTGGTAGTACGGGTGGTTGAAGAAACGCTTGCAGGCTATTTTACCGGTTTTGTCCTTGACAATAATAGTCTGAATTGTTAGCCTATAATTTTTAGGCGGACTGAATACTTCCTGATGTTGAATCTTACCTACAACAGTGACTGAATCGCCTACTTTCAACTGATAAATTTTTACTCGCCGATACTTGATGTAATCACGGGGAAAGTAGAGCAGTAAGTCTCGTACAGTTGCAAGGCCCAGCTTTTCTAGCATTGTGTAATTGCTTGGGCTTAACCCTATAGCATCTTGTTTGGTTTATAGGTGGGTTGCAGCGACGGTTTTATTGCTCAAACAAGCCGAAAAGGGCGGGAAATAAGCAATTTGTTTATACCCCAACTTCAGTCATCATTTCCTGGTTCCATGAAAGCTGCGTAAAATACTAATAGTGAGCTTTGATTAATCCAAAATTATGCCCAAATTGCGATCGATTGCTTCATCACGATCGTTAAAACCATTTTCTGTTTCTTGCTCTTGAGATGCTAAGATTGCGTTCCAGCCGGCAAAGCCTGGATTGATTCGCTTTGATTGAGGGAATGTTTCAATAATTTCTTTTGATAGTCGATCGCCATCTCGATCTCCTTTGAAGCCGACTACTATAGTTTCTACTTCCTTAAGAAAGTCGGTTGGCAGCGAAGAAACCGCATCAATGCTTAAGTATAAAGTCGGCCTATTATTGAAATCTGGATCTAAGGCAATTACAGACAGGAGTTCTACCGGGTTGCTGGCAATAATGGCTCTTTCAATATTGTTTTGAACCGCTATCCAGAAAACTCCCTTTTTACTGTTGTCGCCTCCTTGATATGAGCCTTCCCCATGACTGTCAATGGAAAATTTTCCATTGGCGTCTAAGGTGCAGGTTCCTCTGTACTCTCCTGCAAGAGTGCGGAGTTGGAATACAGGGCGGTTCAGGCTGTCTGCGTCTATCCATCCCCTGTCGTGTAGGAGGTCGATTAATTCGACTGGCAGACAAGCATTTTCTATTAAATTGCTTCGTACAGACTCCCAGTTAAGTGAGTCGAACCCCGATGTTTCGCGATCGTTGGGCGAGTCGGGTTTGCCTACATCTTCTGACTCAGCGATTAGAGAATCTTTGTCGGTTTCTGAGGAAGTCCCTGTGCTGCTTCCTTCTCGCTCTGGCCTGTCAATGTTAGAGTAGCTTTGCCAGTATATTGGTGAAGAATTGCTCTCGATGCTGCTGTTCCTCATTTCGCCACAGTCATCAGCATCACTATCATTGTTCGCGTCGCTATTTGGTTTAGAGTTTTCTGTTTCCAAAATTTCGTTCAATTCTCGCTCTTGCAATGGGGGAATGGCTTCCTCATTTATGTCAGTATTAGCAGAGTAAGTGACTCCTCTGTATTTTTGCAGCCCCTTGAAGGTGTAAGCTTTGCCTAAATGAGTGCCGCTAAAAGCAATATTGCCTAATTTGTAGCTAATGCCTAATTCGCCTGCAGGGGTAGGTTCTATTTTTACACTAATGCCTTGTTCAACGAGTCGGTCAATCAAAAGAGCGAGCGCGGGACTGTCAGTGGTTGCTCTATCTAGTGCTGTTTGCAGTTGTTCCCGCGTGCTGATTTCCCCCGTTCTTGCTAACCGTCGGTGTTCGCCAGTCGTGGGAGAACGGCGTTCTTTATCAAAACTGCGGGAAGCTGGTGTCAAGTCATACTTTTCTTCCAATTCTTGAATCAATTTTTCGCTGCGTAGATAGTTCCAGCTATCTGATACGCAAGTTCCTTGCTCATCCAATTTGATACGGCTGGCTGCAATGTGAATGTGGTCGTGGTCGCGGTCGGTATGGCGGATGATAGCAAACAGGTTTTTATCCAGTCCCATTCCTTCTAGGTAATCTAGAGCGATCGCCCGCCATTTGGCATCAGGGATATACTCGCCATCCGGCACGCTTAAGGTCGCATGGTAAACTGGTTTTTCAACTCTAGGGTTGAGTTGTTTGGAGAATAGAAACTCAGCAGCTAATTCCTGGACATTTTCTCCTACCATATTTCCTCCAATCAGTGAAGCTCCTTCTTTGGAGAAGAGGTAATTGAGCAATGGGGTAAAACTTTTACCGATTTTCTGCTTGCCAATCATTATTTACTAAACTTAAAATTTGTGTAGTAAAAAAGTGATGATTTGTGGATGTTTTTATTAAAAGTTTTCGCTAGGAGCTTCTAAATTTTCCTCAATATCGCTTAAATTTATTAGAAGTGGTACGTTCATTTGCTGTTGCTGTACTTGCTTGAGCAGTGCCAAAGTTTGCTCAATCAGATCCTCAAAGTTGGCTGGCTGTGTAATTTTTTCCCCCATCCATAATGCTTGTTCTGTAGCAAGGGCAATCGGTTTGAGGCGGAGGTTAAGTTCGGCTAATTTTTGGCACAAAGCTGGTTGATGTTGTTGTTTAAAAGTGTGGTATCGGAACAGACTGCTGATGCTCACCTGGAGATTTTTAGCCATTGTCTCAGCAAGTTGAAGTTCTTCTGGCGTTAGGTATACGGCTATTCTTTTGATTCGTTTGGATCTCGACATGGCTAGTTTGCTCGCTATTTGGTGTTGGGTAACGAACTTTATCCTTCGGCTGCGATCGGGTAGCGTGCGCGGAGGGCAATCGCGCCTCAGCCACTTGCCACTCGCTTGTTGCCTGGAGGGGCTTTAAGGCATGGCAACTCGATGTCAGTCTTTCCAATGGAAAATTTTCCCTTGCCACTAGGGCTTAGACTCAGGTTTGGCTGAATTCAACAGGCGTGGGAATTTCCAATGGAAAATTTTCCATTGTCACTGTGGCCCAGAGCCAGATTTGGCTGAACTTAACAGGCGTGGGAATTTCCAATAGGCATCTGGGAAAATCAATGATGCGTGCTCTTCCACTTTTGCTTGCATACGCGATCGCCCTTGTCTCTACATCTTTTTTCGAGATGTCTGTGTGAAGTACCCGATGCTGATTGCAAGCAATACAGCGCGGGGCTTCCCGTCTAATAGCTAATGGAAAATTTTCCATTGAACAGCGACAGGCTGGCAGCAGCGCTCTCCTCATAGGGGTGCTATCCCGTTAGAGAAAGCAGTTTGCACGCACCTCTGACACAGCTTGCTACCAAAAGCTCTGTCCCAGCCTAAGCCGTGAGTCCGATTTTTGTAGATGCTGGGATTCAGACAACTGGCTGAGGGAGGGAAGGTTTTAGGAGGGGTTAATAAGTAGTAAGTGCGTTTTAATCCTTGAATAGCTGTTGTTTTACAGCCTTCTTTTGAGGTGGCACGCTTGGCTTAGCGTAAGGGTTATTTCTGCACGTCCTTTCCGTACAGGGCTGTTTGTTTACCACTCTTGAAACTTCAATTAGGAAGACCTGCGATATGAGCGAAACTACTATCGAAACCATCTGGCCTCAAGCGATCGCGGCCTGCGATTACGGGGGGTCAGCTACCAAAATTCTTTACGCAGGGCCAAAGAATCAAATTCGACTGCTGTGCATGGAACCGGAGGTCGTATCTGTACCGCACGAATCAATTTTGGCTTATGGCAGAGACCAATTGGGGTCAGCCGAGCCTGAGAATACGGCTTGGGTTGCCTTTAGGAACGATTACAGGGCAGTAGGGTATTTGGCGAAAGAGAGGTTTCACGCCAATGCTGGCCTTTCGGAGCTTAAGTACGAGAGGGCGCTGCACAAAACTCTGGCTGGGATGTGGGCCATTAAGGAAAAGCTGAATTTGCCTGCGAAATTTACGGCGGCGATCGCCGTGTTGTTGCCACCGGGGGAATATGAAGACCGGGGGAGGTTCGAGCGGGTGCTGCGGGAAGCTTTAGCAGATTACCAAACTCCTACAGGTCAGATGAGCGTGGAATTGTTGGCGTTTAACTGCAAGCCAGAGGGGGGTGGCATTTACCTGATGCACAACAAGAAAGTTGGTTCTGTTTTGAAAGAGCGGGTGTGCGCGATCGCCATGATTGGCTACCGCAATGCTAGCCTGCTGGTGGCTCAGCGGGGAGATGTTAGGCCGGGAAAAACAAGCGATTTGGGCTTCATCCGCATGGTGGAGAGGGTGGTAGCTAGGACTTCAGGGCAGACTGCGGAGCGATTGACTCCGGCGATCGCAGCAGCGGGAGCTGAGTTCAAGGCAGCTCCTTTAATGCGGTTGGCTCGCAGCACGACTAAGCAAGGGCGGGCTGAAGAAGTGCAGCAGATGATAGCAGCCATCAAAGAGGCGCGGCCTGAATATGCGCGGAGTCTCACTAGTTGGTTGGATGAGAATTTGCCACCGGATTGCGATGAGTTGGTATTCTGCGGTGGGACGGCTGATTATCTCCGCAAGGAGTTAAACGAACATTACGATCGCTTTCCGATTATTTGGAATGCCGAAATTGCTATGCCACCTATTTTGTCAAAGAAAGGGTTTGAAAATCGGCTCAATGATGTCTATGGGATGTTTTCGTATTTCAAGGCAAATTTGAAAAAGCAGTTCAATTCTCAGGTCACAGAATCCGCTGTTTGTGGGTCAAAAGGTTCCGTTTTACAGGAGATAGTTGGTCGTGGCTAAGGAAAAAGAAAGGGTTGATTTTTTGTGGCGCTATCAGCCTTTAAAATCTACTGATGATGGAGTTTTGATGTCCTATATTAAAGGCAATTTATTGCTGCCTTCGAGAGAAATGATTCTCCAATCTCTGCGACCTTACTGGTTGCCGCTAGCATATCTGGAAAAAGAGAATACCGATCCAGTTATTTTAGGGCGGTTATTTAGAAATGCCGTCTATGCTCTGGAAAAGCACGCTCTCTATTTGCGCGAGCGAGGCGGGATTGAATATCCTCCTACTAATATAGGGGGAATGCCTATTTCCCAAATACCATCTTCGCGAGAAGTACCTGCTGGCATTGAGGAGGCAGACCGTTCTCTGGTTTACGGTGTGGAAAGCTTGACGCCTCCTAACCATTCCACTCGTAGCGGATTGACTGCGGATGACTTCTTTGAATTAGAGGGTGGCGAGGATTTCGATGATTCAGGATTCGCATGAATGAGTTTCAATTATTGAGCGGAATTTGACCCTAACTACCTCTGCAAATACAGGTAGGCTAGTCATTGTATTGGATTTGCGAATTTAGATATTAGGCACATTTTCTTGCTGGTTGGGCAGTTATTAGCTATCCCTAAAAAGCAGAAATAACTGTATTTGTGTTAGGAAATCAACCTGAAATAGGACAGTTCGACATGGCAAGTAGAAGTAGAAACTCGAAATATCAAGTGCAACTAACAGATTCTGTGGTTAAACAGGTAAATGAAGGAGGAGATTCAGGTATGGATACAGCGATAGAAAACTCGAATAGTTTCAAAGAGTGCGGGTTAGAAAAGGTTGAAAAACAGGCTACTAAAATTCATCTGATTGATGGAGAGAAAGGCGGGGTTGGCAAGAGCTTATTTGCTAGGGTTTTGATTCAGTATTTCTTGGACAAGAATTTCCCATTTTTTGCCGTAGATACCGATCGCTCTAATCCTGATGTATCTCGAATCTATGAGAGCGTATGCCGTGAAGCTCTGTTTAGCGAGGACGAGAAGAAGTTTTACGAAGCGGATCGGATTTTTGAATTGGCGTTTGAGAAGAGCGTAATTGTCAATTTACCGGCTCAAGTTTATCCTTTGGTAACTAAGTGGATGGGAAGAAACAATTTAATTGAGTTGGGGAAGCAGTCTCGCATTAGTTTTTGCAAGTGGTTTATTTGCACGGGGGGCTACGATAGCGTGCAGCTCTTTTTGAAGTCAGTTAAGCATTTTGACAATAAGATTGCTCACGTGCTCGTCCGCAATTTGGGATTGGAGGATGATTGGAGTTCTGTGGAAGAGATGGAGGAGGTGCAGAATGCGATTAAAAAGTATGAGGTCAAGGTGATTGATTTTCCTAAGTTTTATTCGCGGGAAAGGAATGCGATCGATGCTCGGGGGATAACTTTTGATTTGGCAAGGAATAGTCAGGAACTCGGTGTGTTGGGCCGGCAGCGGATTAAGTCGTTTATGTTGTCAGCTTATGAGGCGTTTGAAACTACGGGGATATTGCCGTGAGTTATGGTGTTGTTGATACTAAATCTTTGCTGGATATTGCTTTAGAGGGGCAATCTGAGGAGTATCGGCGAAAGGTTTTGGAGTTGGCTTTTAAGGGGAAAATTGAGCCAACTGACCCGATTTTTCTGATTTTGTTGGCTGCTGGCCGATTGGAAGTGCTGATTCAAGAGAGTCCAAAACCAGAGGATTTTGAGTTAGCGTTCGATCGGTGGGTGGGGCGGATTAACAAGACTTTGGCGAGTTACGAACGGGTGGCGGTTGAGAAGCAAGAGGGGAAAATTGCTGAAGCAGTCAATTCTCTGGTGCGTCAGACGGAGTTGACTCGGTGGAGGACATCGGCTCTTGCTTTGATACCGGCTGCGGGTATCCTGTTGGTAGCGTTGGGTGTCGGTGCTTTGATAGGGTGGATGGGTTTACTTTGGTCGCAGAGGGGATTTGCACCGGGGGAAGCAGTTTCTTTAACTCAGGAGCAGGCGGAGGCTTTGCGGTGGGCGACTAGCGGTGAGGGGAAGTTTGCTCGTAATTTGATGAAGTGGAATTCGGATAGTCTGACTAATTTAGAATGTAAAAAAGATGTCAAGCGTTTGGGGGTGACTCTGGAAGTTGCGGGTAGGCCAGCTACAGAAGGATTTTGTACGATTTGGGTGGAGCCTGTGGAGAAGCGTAGGTTTAGGGATAGACGCTAAAAGAGCAAGAAAATACGCACTAAACGATTTTAAAAATTATAATTTTGCGTTAATCCTCCAAAAAGGAGACAATTTAATTCAGTAGATTTTACACCCGGAGCACAGGAAGTCTCGAAAGCATTTGAACTTGAAATTAATTTGTCAGTCATTCAAGCGGCTCGTGCTGCGTGTAACGTAACTATGCCTGATTTTTTTGCGCGATACGATCCAAGCTCAAGGGTAAGGGGAAGAGTTGAAACTGCTCGAGGAATTCATAAGGATGTCAATCAACGCGCTCGGCGCTATCCGCAAGTAGTAAGGCATCGTTTTCTTCCCTTGGGATATGCCTTGTATGTTATCAGAGCAATGCCAAATCATTCTCCAAATTTTTTTGACACAGTTGTATCATGCTGTTTACAGCAACCTCTACCTTCTCATATCTTCGATGCCTGGGAACGTATTTATCAAATTCGCAATCAGGCTTCGCATACTGAACCATTAAGCCATGAAGATTATAAAAGGGTTTTAAAAGATGCTCTTTCACCAGATGTTTGGCGTACTTTAATGCGAATAAAACAGTTTCTATCCAGTTAAATTACCCTTGAATAATTCAGGGTAAAGGCAAAAGGTTTACCTCTACCAGTATTTTGATGACCCATATAGGTACAGAGGAAAGGGGAAAGGGGACGCTTTTCCTGAGCCTATCAGACAGGGTAAGAGCATCTCAATCAGCCTTGACAAAAGGATTTGAGAAGAAGCATCATGTATTCATCATTCATTGCAGCCCGTTTTCTTTTCTGTCGCAAGCTACGCTTGAGAGTAGTTTCTTGATTTACAGCATTCAGGGACATCCGTCTGATAACAGCCAAGTTTCGAGGGCTATTCAAGGACCGAATGCGAGATCGATCTTCATTGAAAGTGACATCTAAAACCCAATGTTCTTGATTTTCAATACTCCAATGTTGACGAATAACGCGACCATTAAGCTGGGCATCTACGGGTAAGGAACTTAAGTAAAATTGTACTTCATGAGTGGTTTTGTTCCACAGATAACGGAAACGTTCTACTATAACAATAGTCTGAATATCTGTCCAGTCTTCTTGTTTGTAAAGCCCCCCTAAAACCCCCACTGGAACCGCCCCAACTTTTCGAGTTTCGATTCGATGATGTGCTTTTTCCGTTCGGGAATCTTCACTCACTTCAATTCCCCAAAATTGCTTGGCTCTGGCTGTTTCAAACCAGGTTTTGACTTGTTTGTAAAGGGTGGGATGATTCTTTTTCAGAGTAACTACGTAATCAGCTTTTTTTTGACGAATCAGCCGTACAATCTCGGTTTGAGTACCCATCGCATCCATCGTAATAATCGCTCCGGTGACATCGATTAATTCCAATAGGGCTGGGATAGCTGTGATTTCATTGGAATGGTTTTCAACTTTAACTTGTCCAAGTACCAACCGATTTTCACTCGCCCACGCCGTCACTAAATGTAAATTATTTTCCCCGGTTTTTCGGTCATAAGAACCTCGGATACTTTTTCCATCAATCGGGATAACTTGTTGGACAACTGGCCCAATTAATTGTTTAACCCATTCAGTCAACTTCTGTTCTAAAACTTTCGGGTCTACCTTTTCAAAAACTCGTCGGAAGGTATCATCGCTCGGGATACCATTTGGTAAGTCTAAAAATTTTTGCAACCATTGCTGCTTACTGATTCCATAATTTTCCATGTCTTCCCACCCATCACCTCCAGCTATTGTAGATAATATAGCAATGACGAGAATATCTTTCAGTAAGTGACGTTTGGTTCGGTTCACTCTCGGGTCGGGTACGTCATCAAAATAACTTGATAAGCTTCCTTGTAACTCTTGCATAGAGATAGGTGAGGGCTTCTTCAGTAGTTTAGACCTTGACCGGGCGGGCAGGAATCCTTTATCCATTGAGTTTTACCGCTTGATGGCTTAGTTTTTAAGGCATTATAAAATTGCTAATACGTAAATACCACATTTTTTATATTTGTCTTTTTGTCAAGTACAATTTATACTAAATTAGATGAGCTTACCCTGGCCTATCAGAGAAAGCGATGCTTGTACAGGTAGCGATCGCCCTCCTTTCTTCATCCTAACCCTAACTTCTTTCGCACATCTTCACTACTCACAACTTTACCTGCTTTTTGCTGTTGTTTGGAGCGATCGATAATCTCCAAAAACCGAGGATTGCTACTTAAAGAAACCCTTTCAATATCAGCTATAGCTACTAAAACAGCTACAGGTTTACTTTCAAATGCTGCGATCATCGGTTCTCTTCCCAAACTACGGACATAATCGGCTAATGATGCTGCACAATCAGACGGTTGTTGCTGCAAAGATTTTTTGATTAATATTAGCGAATCTGGATTTGTTGCTAAGGGTAAATTTTCTAAGTCGGCAATTGGCGTTAGTACAGCTACAGAAGTTCCCTTGATGGTAACAAGCAACGGTTCTTTCCCTAAAACTTGAATGTATTTACCTAACGATTCAGTTGCTTGTGCGAGTTCTACTGATTTCATAGTTCAATTTCCTCCTGACCGATCCGAACTCGATTGCGGTTCTTGACTCCAACTGCTTGAATGTAGACTACAGAAACTGTGTTTTCTTCTACATCGTAGTACACCCGTAAATTTCCAATCCGCAATTCCCAGGTCGCTAAACTGTTAGGTTCCATCGGTTTGCGATTTCTTGTCTCAACTAGGGGTTCATATTTTAGTTGTTCGTCTACAGTATCTAATACAGTTCGCTGCTGCCGAGTTGTTAAAAATTTTAGATGCTCAATAGCAGCGTCAGCGTATTCAATTTGATAACTCAATTATCCTCATCTCAATGTTAATAACATATCCAAACATTCGTCTTTCTCCATGCCACCCGACATGAAACATCAGATAGCGATCGCGAGCCACATGAAAGATATCTTTTGCGGACCTAGCTTTACGTCACGATTTCTCTCAGTTCTTACTTATAACTCAGGTACGCTTCTAATCGGATTTCCCAAGCGATCACGCGCAATTGGCGGCGCTGCCGCCATGCGTAAAATGGGCAAAACCTCTGTATGCTGTCGCAGTAATACGGACGTGATGTTGGTCAGATTGGCTGTCTCAGAAGAGGCAGATTCAACTTGTTGAGTTGTAGCAATGCGAGTGTCGCGGTAGGCGAGGGGAGCGAACTGCATGAACCAATTGTTATAGAAGTCTACCGACAGGGCAATATCGGGTTTCCACAAGTGTGGTTTGTCGGCATTAACTGGCACTGCACCTCCTCTAATCGCGACCCTCGCCTAAATAGCTTAGATTGCTGGAACGTCTCTGTTGTATTATCCACCAAGCGGTTGCTCTTGAAACGGATTTAGTCAACTAAACCCGCGCGAAGGGCTCTGACAGCAGCTTGAGTGCGATCGTCGCAAGACAGCTTATTAAGGATATTACGCACATGAGTTTTCACAGTACCGAGGGAAATGTATAGCTGCTTGCAAATTTCCTCATTACTGCACCCTTCGACAATCAACTCTATAACCTCTTTTTCTCGTTCTGTTAAAGGGTTTGCCATTAACAACTGACTGTACTCTGGCTCAACTCCATTGATTGACACAGTGGAGATGGCGGCTGAGTTAACAGCTTCCTTGAAAGGGTTATTCATACGAGCCAAAACGATTCTAGCAATTGAAGAATCGATCCAGTTTTCGCCAGCATTTGTCTCAACAACAGCTTCCACTAACTTTTCAAAACTGACATCTTTCATGCAGTAAGAATCGGCTCCCGCTGCAAAAGCTGCCAGTACGGATTCTTCGTTATCCTGCATCGTCAAAATCAACACTTTCGGTTGGTTATCTACGCTTGGGGCTTTGGAAGTTTGTACGTATTCTTTGAATCTTTTTGTCAATTCAATCCCATCTACCAACCCCGGTAGTCCGATATCAACTATTGCTACATCAGGTCGGGTTTTCTCCAGCAAAGTTATCCCTTGTAGACCGTTAGCTGCTTCTCCGATAAATTCGAGTTCTTCGCAGTCTTCTAAAGCTGCTTTGATTCCAGCCCTTGTCAGGTGGTGGTCTTCAATTAAGGCAACGCTAATTTTATTCATGGTTGGTTTATTCAAAAAAAGGACAATTGTAATTTAGCGGCACGAGTGTGCCCAAAATAGAACGTATGCGCTCTTTTGTATCCAAACAAGATTTTTAGAGCGAGATAGGGAGACGTACAGTAAATGTGCTGCCTTGACCCACCGTTGATGCCACGTCAATACTGCCAGAGTGGGCTTCTACAATCCGGTGAGACAAGTGCAGCCCCAGGCCGCAACCTGCTCTAGCATGGTTTCCGGGGCGGAATCGTTCAAATAGCGAAGCTTGTTCTGAGGCTCTGATACCGGGACCGGTGTCTTCTACGGTAATATTTACCCACAAGGCATCTGGACGAACAACGATTTTCACACAACCAAAATCGGTGAATTTAATCGCATTTCCCACTAAGTTGGTGATGACTCGGCGGAGTTCGAGGCGATCGCCTTCAATCCGTAGTGGTTGCGGGTCAGAGTCGTCGAAAGTTAGGACAAGTCCTTTATCAATAGCCACAGCCTCCTGTTCCTTAACGACTTCTTTGACCAGTTTTTTTAGGTCAAAGGGGGCGCGCGCCAGAGTTTTGCAACCAGATTCAAATCGATGAACTTCCAGTAAAGTATTGACTAACGAAAGCAAATTTTGGTTACTGCTGCCGATGGTTGCGATCGCCTCTACCGCTTGAACGGGCAGTTCACCAAATTTCCCTCGTTGGAGTAGGGTCAGCATTTTATGAGCGCCGACTAGGGGAATCCGCAAGTCGTGGGTAAGACGAGCCACAAAATCCTCTCGCGCCTTTGTCACTTCCTGCATCGCATCTATACTATGTTTGAGCCGGAGGAGGCTGCGGACGCGAGCCAGCAACTCATTTACCTGGATGGGCTTGCAAACGAAATCATCAGCCCCCAAGTCGAGTCCATCTGCTATGGTTGTTGAGTTGTCAGCCGCAATTAACAGGATGGGGATAAAGGGAAGTTGAGGATTTGAGCGAATTCTGTAAGTCACTTCGTAACCGTCTACTTCTGGCATCATTAGATCCAAGAGGAGTAAATCTGGGGGCGACTCCTCAACTAAAGCTAAAGCATCAAGTCCGCTAGAACTTGTACTGACGCAGTAGCCTTCTTCGGAGAGGATAGCCTGCATAATAAATAAGTTGTCAGTCGTATCATCAACCGCCAAGATTTTACTGCGTTTATCTCTCATTGCCCTGAATTTCTCTCCCGCCTCCATCCAAAGCTTACGAACGAGTCCATATCTTCTGAGTCAGCCTTTTGGCGGATAAAACTTAAAAACTGTTGATAATCTTGAAGCTGCTTGGATTCTTCCAACTTTCGCTGCTTTCTGATTCGCAACAAGTAGTCTTTGAGGCGAGCGTACCGCCATCCAACATGGAACCCCAGATCGTAGATTTGAGGGATTTTCGGATTCGCGGTCGCGTTGAGTAAGGTTTGTGCGACGTTTGGCGAGCCTTTGTCAGAAATTGTTCTCCTGCTTTTTTTTCCATCCCTACAACCTTTCCAAAACTCTTGGCTGCTAGTTGAAGTGTGGATGGAAATCTTGTACTCTTGCAGCGTCGTTTCAAGCCAATCTAAGTCTTGTTTTCTGTCGTTTGAGAGCGAATCGTTGGGCTGATACTTGTTCCAAGCGCGGGCTAAAGCATTTAGCGACTTTTGAAAATCTGCCAAAAAACAGTCTAACAGGGTTTGATACTTTGCCGGCAGTGAAAGTCGGCTGTGGTTTGAAAGAGTGTGACTTTGTGGCATAACTGTCAACATAAGCCAAACAGGGTTTGAGTTTGCTTTTTTCGGTTTCATCTCTATGTCTCTAACCTATCAACTGCCAAGCTCGATCGCATTCTACCTAAAAGCTGATTTCTCATTCACTGTCGCAAAGCTAATAATTTCTCCTTCACTGCCACTCTTGGTTAGAATTATTAGCGTGCGCGACTTTTCTTTTTACAGAAATAGTTGTGCCGTCCCGTGTGCGATCGCCTGTATCACACCGATCGCCAAAAAAGAATGCTCTCTCGATTAACACAGCATCCTTGACAAAAACTTAAACTTTGCCTCCCAACAGCCAGCGCAGAAGTAATATCAAGCCCTCTACTCCGCGCGATCGCGCCGCTCGCCCGAAGTATAGCCAGGGATTAGGGATCTCTTACTAGGGACTAGGGAAAAAACCAACTAGAATCAATGGTTTCAGGAACTTGGAGTATCCTAACCGCGTTGTCGTTTGCTGTATGAAACCGTCCGCTAGAAGTCGCATATTTAATTCCTCAGAAGTCTCTGATCGCTTCTGTCTTTTAATGGGTACAACCATCCCTCAATGCCGGAACTTCTTCTCTAGAATCCGGTTGCACGGATTAGGCAGAATGCGGCATTGCCCTTGTTTTTTCTAATCTACTAAGAGGGATTCTAGCTCTATTAGAATTTTTTGGAGGCGCTTCTGCTTCTTGGGATCGCTCCAAGCTTTGGACTTGTTCGCTCTTGTTAAAGCTCCCTTTATTTTGGTTTTCAGATTTTCTTCCGGTTCTTCTTCCGAAGTACCTGCCTTTAAATCCGCGATGCGTTCTTTAATCTGAGTTAAAGATAGACATTCAGTAATCGCCGCGAATAGAAGCGACTTTCTAGCCTGCTCGTCTTTAACTTTGGCGATCGTTCGCGCCTTGGTATACTCGATCTGACCTCGGCGGAGGGCTTCTTGGATGTCTGACGGCAGCTTCAGCAGTCCCAGTCTATTGCTGACGAAAGACTCCCATGACATCCGCCCCAATTCGCTAAAAACCTTGACGACTATTTGCGTTTCATGATGAATGATAACGTTATCATTCATCCTCTGTACGTCATTTTGCATCCGGTAGAGCAGCCGCACCACCTCTTCTAGATCGTATTCAAGGTGATGGGAGAGCAGTTGCAATATCCCCTCGGTTTCTTCGACTGGGTTGAGGTCTTCGCGCTGGAGGTTCTCAACTAATGCAACGCGCAGAGCTTGCTGTTGTGTCAAGTCCCGAATGATAACAGGGACTTCTGTCAATCCCACTTCCTTTGCAGCTCTATACCGCCTTTCGCCTGCTACTAGCTCGTATTTTTCCTCTCCCAAAGGACGGACTAACAGAGGTTGGAGAATTCCATCAGTTTTTACTGACTGAACCAAAGCCTGCATAGCTTGGGAGTCGAAGTATCGGCGAGGTTGAGAAGATGGAAGCTCGATCGACTCAATCGAGAGCAGTTTTTCTGCCGTTGGTTCTGCCACTTCATCATCTCCAAACAAAACGCTCAAAGAGGCCTTACCTTTATAGGGCTGGTCATTCTTACTTGACATTGAGTTTCTCCATCTTGGCGGATAGCTGGTCTAATATTTTGACGACGGGATTTTTAGGTTCGTAAACAGCAAGCGGGACTTGTTTCTCCGAAGCATCCGCGAAAGCAGTTATTCGCGGGATGGGAGCGTAAACAGGACCAAAGGTCGTAAACTGCTCGTTTATGGCTTTGAGAGTTCGCTTGTCCTGAGAGTTGGTGGCAGCATAGCGGGAGGGAACAAAACCAGCTATCTGCAAAGAGCGGTTTCCCTTCTTCCTGATTCTCGCTACTGTTTGCAACAGGAGGTTGGTGCCCTCAAAGGCCTTGTAGTGAGTCTCAACGGGGACTAAGACGTGAGTTGCGGCTACCAGGCTGATGTAGCTGAGCAACCCTAAACTGGGAGGGCAATCTATGAGGATGAAATCGTAGTTGGCTTGAATTGGGGCGATCGCATCTTTAAGGCGAACTTCCCGAAAATCCATGTTAACCAGTTGAATTTCCGCCGCGCTGAGGTTGATGTTGGTAGGAGCCAAATCCATACCGTGAATGCCCGTGTGGATGGAAAGAGGTTCCTCATTGACAATGGCATCAAACACAGTTTTATCCAAATTCTGAGAGTCAACCCCCATGAAGAGCGTTAGAGAACCTTGAGGATCGATATCGATGAGAAGAACCTTGTGGCCTCGTAAGGAGAGGTGGTAGCCGAGATTGAGCGCGATCGTGGTTTTCCCCACACCGCCGGCTTGGTTGAACAGCGAGATTATCTTTGTCATGAATTGCCCTCCGGTAGCGTGCCACTATAGTTCCAATACGGAGTGCAAAAGGAGGTGGCGGTTAAAACTGTAAGCATATTTGCACTTTTGTTGAAGTTTGGGAATGTCTGCACTTTAGGCATGAACCCTCACTATCCCCAGACCGTTTTGTAGAAAAACTATAGTTATACTCTCATATCAAGGTGATGTCTCTGAAGGCGCATTAGGAATTTTTTGATTTTTTCCCACTCCCAAAGGCAATTGGCAACAGTGACCATGCCGTTGCTGTGAAAGACAACGGCAATGCCGTTGGGTGCATGAATGCTGGCAGGTGACGCTAAATACTTCTAAGCTCGCTCTTTCATAGACTTGTAGGTATAAGAATAGTTGATTCTTAGTTTGAGTGAGCCAGGAAGTACCTCTGGTTGATTAATAATGCAGTAAATGAGATATCCAGCCCGTTCCACTTCGGTCGTTGCCAGAGGCGAGAATTGGGCTGACTCACAAATGGCGCGTTTAACGAGTCGCGATCTGCTGCGGTTCTCAAACAGAGCTTGCACAAACTGGGTGGGATTGGCTATGGCAGGAGACAGAAGCTTGCAAAATTTTTTAGGATGAACTGTCCGAAGGTAATGGATAGCAGCTTGTCCATTAAATGCTTCAACTAGAGATGGGGAAATTTGCAAGTGCTGAAGTAGCAACTCAATATCTTCATCAGTATTGGTTACTGCCCATAAATTATTCTCGATCCACCCCCAAACTATCTGCTCAGCCTCTTTGTCAGTTGTTACCAAAAAGCGATTTCCTTTGTAGGTAAACCCTGATACGTGAGGTAGTTGGGGGAGAGACCAGTCGGCAAGAGCGCGATCGCTGTCCAGTAGCAATAGGACGGATGCTAGTATGTGCCTCCTGCTGTGCCGCAGCGGATCGGCGACGGGTGCAGGCTGTCGAGAGCTGTATTGATAGTCAAAATGCATGGGAACGCCGTTCTCCTATTAACAGTAAAGTTATTGCTTAAAGCTAAAAGCTAAAGGCTGTAAACTCAATCCGCCTTCCCTCCTAATTTCCCACCTCAAAAGTCATCGGCAAAATTAATCTTGCGGACTATTAAAACGCGATCCCGAGGCAAAAGCTATCGTCCGAGTGGCTGTTGTTTCTTGTAATTCCAGCTAGTTATAGCAATAGGGAAAAGGCATTTGTTCAATGGCTTATTTCCGGACAATACTTTTTGATAAAACAATTACTGATTCAATGTTCTCTGCCTTGAGAACTAAAGTTAGTTACAACTGAAGGCGTACCGAGAGCGACAAGAGCGCATGATAGGTTGGTTGCTAAAAGATCGACGCGCTTTTAGATGGCGGAACACTTATGTTTTTAGACACCATACAAAGATTTCCCCCTGACTATATCTTGAGGCTAAAACAAATAGGGCTGGCTTTTTTTGAGAAGATAGCAACTGACCGAGCAATAGCTGGAGAAACTCAAGATTTTTACCAGGGATTGCTGGCGGGATTGGATCGGGCAGTTAAATTAATAGACGAAGAAAGCGGAGTACAAACGCTTAGCCTTTTAGAAGCTAAAATAGCAACTTTTATCAATGATGAAGAAGATAACTCACCCCAACAAAGTTTAAGTTCAAGTTCAGTAGAAGGTGACTGTAAGCTATCCATTTCTAGGTTGCCTGTTAGATCTATTTCTCAACTTAGACAAATTGGAAGAGAAACCGATTGCGGACCAGATATAGAAGATTGTGTCTGCATCGGCGAGACTCAAGATTTCTATCACGGCTGCCTCGCTGCGATTGATTTTGCTCTGTCCTTGGCAGGTGAGAAATATGCCTATGCTCAAATCAGTCTGGTAAAAACTAATGCCGCCAATTTCATCGAATTAAACAAAGATTGGGAACGCCGAGTTCTTGAGCTTAAAGGCTTATCCTCCTCTTTGAGGCAAGATAGGCAACCAAAACAAAATTTGCTGGTTTGGTTTTCGCAAGCGGATGGCGACAATCAAGTTGGGACGTTGGTTGGTGAAGGAGAGAAGGATGAAGCTGATTTGCGATCGACAGAAGCGGGGGCTTTAGATACTGAAATACAGGAGCAAGATTTGAAGAGCGATCGCTCTAATTCTAGCGAACTAATCGTACCTCTTACTTTAAGCAATCCGGTTCTTTTGAAATACCAGACTGAAAGTGAAGAGGAAGTACAAGAACAGTTTAAAGAAGAGATAGTAAAGCTGCCAGAAGAGGAGCGCTTAGAGCTAGAGAATTTGCTAGTCAGCACTTTATTAGATGGTTGTCAACTATTAAAGCTAGGAAAACGTAAAGTTATAGAAGATTGGACAGCATTTTTAGAGGAGGATGAAGCAATCAGGGTGATTTCCGATCGAGACAGCCACATCGTTCTGCGGATCACTTTAGAGGGTGAAGTGCAAAGCGCTCTATCTTATGGCGATGCAGAGGTATTGAATGCAACTGTTAAAGAAAACTCAGAGGATTTGGTTATATTCTCTAACTGGTTAGAGCCGATAATTGAAAACGTGTCAGCAGATAATTTGAATGCTGATTCAGTACCGCCAGCAGCCACAATGGATATTCAGCAGGTAAAATTGGCTGAGTCTATCCTGCCAACAGCTCAAAGAGCTTTTGAGTATTTACTCAATCATGCTCCCGATCGCGTAGAAGAGACTGATGAGTACACCCGCATTCGGGTAGGAGATTTGTACGATCTGATCGTGGGAGAGTCGGAGGGGGTTTCGGTATCTTCTCTGACTGTTTCTGTCCGAGGGGAGTTAATCAAGGTTCGCGGAGAAAATTTGGTTTTAGCTCAGGGTATTTCCCCTGAAGATATTGACTTTTGGAGAGTTGTGGCAGATGAGCTAGATCGGATAGAGGCGAGGAGTAGGGATTGTGAGCGATCGGAAGAAGACAGTGTAAGTGGTTTTCAGCGCTGAAACGTTAGAAATATAATTTTTCCGTAACAGAAATCATAGTAGCTTTGGCGCAGTCGGGTCTTTTCTTTGATGGTCGCACGGCTGAAGGTGACATCTTAGTCGATGCTGATAGTCTTTACTCCAAGGTACGGGCTAGTATGTCTAACAAGAGTTATTTGAAAAACTTTATGAACGTGGCTACAAGTAAGTAGGCGGTCAAAATTAAAGTAACACTACTCGATGCTGGAAGTCTTTTGGTATGAGGCTCTTGGCTTTTGGGTTTTTGACTTGATTTATAACCACCTACTTGCTTGATTTATAACCACCTACTTACTTGTAACGTTTTACAAGGCTGTACACCGCATGAGCTGGGTCTGGGTGATTGGGTCTATGAAATAATCTATTGAGTTGATTCGATGAATATTGACGTTCGCCCCAAATAGCCCAAATAAGGGCGAGATCGTTTTCCTTAAGAAAGTCTCTCAATAATTCTTCTTGCATATAAAACAGTGACTGACTGTTGTTGAAATCATCGCTACAATCAGAAACGTTATATGTTGCTTTAACTCCCTTCCTTGTAAGCAGATCGAATGTCTGTGGTTGACCAATTAACTCCAAATCAGAGGCAATCTCTTTTGCTAACGTAGTGGCATGACTAGCATGATTGGCAGGGCTACGACTACTTTCCCAATGAAAGTCACAGACCGGAATGAGTGCATGATATGTGATTATATCTTGCTGTACTTCCTCAACTTCCACTGGAATTTCACGAATTTCAATACGCCCAAGTTCTTCTTCGCTAAGTTTTTCAGCACCCTCATTGTATGCATTAACACCTAATAAGCGAAGTTTAACTATATCGACATGACTCAAATCTAGCTGCTTGCCATCTAAAAAGAATCTTGGTTCTATCCGCTCAACTTGAACAGTCTCCTCTTTCACAACGAACGAGAATTCACAAGTGCTATTTTCAGGAAACGTTCCACACCACGGAATCTCGCCTGCAAACGTATAGCCAACTGATGGCTTTTCAGGCAACCATCTTCCACCTAAGTTTTGATTGGATAGATGCTCGAAAAAAGAATCAGCCTCACTGGACAAGACGAGAAAACTTCGGATGAAGCAAAAAATGTTTCGACCAAGAGTTTCGTTTTCCTGGACTATATAGCCATCTAACATAACCCAGGGGCCAACTTCGTTTTGAATCTCCGCTATTTGAAGATAGGGTTCTACATCAGGTAGTGCTCCATTGACGATCCATTCCTTCATCTCCATGTCGGGATCGCCAAGGAAGTCTGCCTGTATAAGGCAAGCCTCTGGTGATTGCTCTGGAAAACTTGGGTCAATATCAAGATCCCAGTTCCAATCACGCTCATTGCGTCTCTCAATTTTTCCTAAATCATGTAATAGACCAGTCATCTCATAGAAGGCAATCCATGAATATTTCTTACCATAACGCTCTATTTTCTGAGTATCACTTCCTGTCCTATTCCAGTCATTTCCGTTCTCTATTGAGCTTTCGATATCCTTGAATTTTTCACTTGACCATCCAAGTTGCTCAATCCGCCAAAGAATTTGCGCTCTGACCTTTTGATACTCTTCATTGTTGAAATCATAGTTGCTGCGTCTTGGCACCAAACGTCCGAGAGTGTAGTTTTCAAAATCCATCCGGAATGGTGAATCTGCACCATAACGCCTTTCTTTAGATGCTTCACTTTCGCCCCAATCCCGTAGTCCCCCTTCTTTAAATGGAGGTTTACTTCTTTGAATTTCTTCAGAGGTGAAAAGCTCAGAATGATGTAGAGAAGCCATTTCTATAATCCGACTTCCGTACTCTCTCATAAGGGAATGTGTAGTGCTAAATGATGCGCTTTCTGCAAACATTGAGTCATAGATACTCCGCGCATAGGTCGGTAACGTTTCGGTCACAAAGGTTTGGTCGCCTAAATCCGCATGCTGCGCCATTGCAACTCCATAGCTTGCAGCAAGCATTCGCTCCGGGACATAAAGATCGTTGATCGCAAGTGCTATTAAGCTCTCCTCAAAAAGTGCTGCGGGGTTTCCTCGTCCAAACCAGTACAACGCACGGGTTGCCACATCACGAAGTTCTCGATCTGTAGAGGTTAAAAGCCACATAACCCATTTCGCGCGCAGTCGTTCAGAAGTAGTCCAAAAGTCCAGTTGTTGTTTCCACCTGCCCTCTATTGCCAGTAGATCGTTAAATCTCTCGGAGCGTGTTTCTCGAATCCACTCAGTCCAAACAATATCTCGTTCAGAAACTGACATTGCTCGAAGTGTCTCATCAAGAAAAGCAGCATTAAGTGGGTGAAGTGCCACTGCACGGGCTACTTGAAATCGAAAGAACAAGCGGCTTCTAAATCTTGAGGATTCATGTGAAAGGCTCAATAAGGCGCTTACTGTCTCTTGGTCTAAATACTCTGCATCTATTTCAGCCGCCAACGCAATAGCGTTTTTCTTTAACGGCTCCGAGATATGCTGCCAAATTTGCCTCCCTTGCATTCGGCGCGGAGCCAGTGTAACTAGAGATCGAAGTATATCGAGCGCCAATTCGTGGCTAGTATCACCAGTGAATAGTGCGATAGTCTCAGGGGTATTCAGCCAAGCAAAGGATACATCCTGCGCGTACTTAATGAGAAGAGCATTAGCGACAATATACCCTCCGAGCGCGTCATAAGTTGGCGTGACTACAAATTCAAACCCTGGTCCTGGGTTCTTGAAGAGAATCCCTTCCTGTGCCAGAAGATTAACGATACTGCTATCCCACGCACGAGAAGCATCAGACACTGCATCACGAAAGCCTGACTCGCTAATTTCCCGCTTTCCGCACTTCCATAATTCGATTCCAAGTGTGTAAATCGCCTTCTTCACTTCATTTGCAGTATAACTATGGTTGAGGTTAATCATCTGTGAAATTCGTTCAGCAGCATTAGCAACATATTTGTCAAATAGTGGTGCAAGCGAGGTAGGAAAATAATCAATCTTGACTTCAGATTCTTTTTTCGGGTTGGTGACCTCGCAGAATATTCTCAGCGTTAGTGGGTGCTGTAAAAACTCCGTAGGAATCTCTGAATCGCCAGGGTCTATTTTGAAGTGGCTAAAATACTTTTCGATTGCCTCATCAACATCACCTCCAAACCCCTCACTTTCTATTGCCTTTATGCCATCAGGAAGAGCCATAACTGCGAATGATTCTCTAGTCTCAGTTTGTGACTCTCGATACGGATGCCAATCTTCCTTTTTCCGTTCTCCAGTTCTCAATGTGCAAACTACTAGAACGTTAGGGTATTTCTTTACAATCTCGCTGAGCGAAGCTAATTCAGGCTTCCAATCTTTTGGATTCTCAGCTTCGTTAAGTCCATCAATTAGGATTGGTAATCGACAGCAGGCGCGTTTACCAGCCGCATCCACTGCTGCCAGTAACATCTCTATACTCGGCATAGGAATGCCATTGATTGAGAGGGTTTTTGCAAGATCATCGAGAGACTGCCCCCTGTGAAGATTACGACCCTGGAGAAAAATGCCAGCAGGTCTCTTCTCCTGGGGAGCAGTTAGTTGGGCAGCCATCTGCGTCTTACCACCACCTGCATCGGCTAAAACTCCAACCAGACCAACTCCGAGAAATTCTTCAGCTTCGTCGAGAAGTTCTTGCGCTATGTACATATCGTCTAGCGCATTAGTAGCATACAGTGCAGCAGGATGATTTGCAGACCGTAAGTGTCTAGGGGTCGCGCGAACGTCTATATTGATTAATGTTTTTCGTTCCTTTAGTTTTTGTTGGATAACATCAAGGTCTCCATCTGCAAGGATTTGATGAAAATTGATAAGAGTATCAGCAAACGCTGAGCAAGCATCAATAAAAGAGGTTATGTAGGGTTTTAATCTGGGCACAGCGCCGTCTGACTCACACGATAGTAAATCAGATATATTCTTCAAACGCTCCCCGACTTCAATCAATTGTCCCCATGAGTCAACCTCTCCCAGCATTCGCCGAATTATCCGCTCGGCATCAACGTCTTGGTGGACTGGTTCTAGCCAGCGCTCTCGAATTGGCTGAACTGCTATCCTGTGTCGTTCTGCTAGAGTATTCGGAGTTAAAATCTGTTCGCCAAAGTAGGTACTTCTGAGTATTAAGCCATCACTACTTAGATAAGTATCAGCTTCTTCCTCAGCCCATAAGTGCAACTTGTATTGTGTCGGAAGACTGTAATACCATTCCTGATCTTCCTTACTGAGTGTATAGGGAGTCCAAAGAACCCAATCTGTGAGGTTTGCTAATACCTTTTCAGTAGTTTCCAATGAGTGTTCAATATTCTTACGGCTTGCTGCATTTAATGTTCCATTTTGATTACGCTGAAAAAGCTTACATTGCCATCCGAACCAACGGGATGAATCACCAAGCTGACATTGTTCAGTCAGCTTTATATGAAATTCAACACCAGGCTGATTTGCTAGTGCTTTGAATTCGCCAAACCGTCCATATTGCAGCCTCATAAGACCGCGACATAGATTTTCAAAGTTGCGGGTATTCTCACCTGAAAGTGAATCAAATTTTGTCCAGTCTAGAGAAGGCATTGCAGTATCTTAAAAGTCTATTTACCTCGCCCATACTCAGCGTCTGGGTAATCATGAGCCGAAAAAATTTCAATTTTTGCTCCTCTATCAATCATAAGCTTCATAAAAGCGGAAACTTCTGATTCATCAGTAGTTAGAATCAATTTGTCTTCTTCTATTCGAGTGCTTACGTCATACAAAAACTGCTCAAGTTCCAGAGGACCAAGAGTATAGATATTTGCATCCTTTAAAAGAGCAGAAACTTCATCTCCGAATCGGTTTCTAGTTCTACCAACTTCTATTTTGTCAGCAAGCTTTTCAGTAAGCTGGTCAATTGTTTGTTTGGTTTTTCTCGCGTCATCAACGCTCTTAAACTGCCCAATCATCACTAAGTTCATCGAGTGTTCAGACCCGTAGCCACGCCAAACTTTCATAAATTTATCTCCTGATTACTTCTAGCTAGCTTATGAAGTGCTAACATCACTCCATCCTCAAGAATCTGAACACCGTCAGTACTGTATGAGGTTGGTTTTAAAATTCCTGAAGCATCTATATGGGCAAAAGCCTCTAACCCTGTTTCCGCAATAAGGGGATTACAGGTCGGAAGTCCATCAGCACCACTCTCGCTGACTGCAAGGGGAATACATCCACGGTAGTTAGCCACCCATTCTTGCAATATTCTACAAGTATCGCTATCAATCCCGCCAGTTCTTAGGGTGGCTTCTTGAGGCAAAAGTAAGAATTCAGAGCAACCGAATTCTTCCGCGAGATCAATAGCTTTATCAAGGTCATCAATAGTTTTCGAGTTAACCACAAAGTTGATGCCAAAGGGAAAACGTTTACTAAGTGCCTTGATACGTTGAATCAAGGTAGCAAAAGGTCTTCCTCTGAGAGATTCGTAGGTAGCTTCAACCCCATCCATGCTCACTCTGATGAAATGTACATTTCCTGATAGATCCTCAAGAAGGCGATCGCTGAGATGATGGGCATGAGTGGTCATGGTAACAGCCAAACCCGTTTTTTCAGCTACGAAAGAGCAGAGTTCTGCGAGCCGAGGATATAGAGTCGGTTCCCCGCCTCCCAAGCCCACACCAATGCAGCCATTGACATCCAAATGAGTAAGCCAGACCGTTAACTGCTCAAAATCCAACACAGCAGGATTTTTTGGTGCGTAACAATGGGGGCAAGTAAGATCGCAAGCATTCGTCAGCGCGATAGATACTTGACGTGGGGCAGTTGACCATATGCTTGGAGGTAGACTAACTTCATCTACTAACAGATTCATACCAGTGTTTCGATTGAACAGATGTAAACCTGCGGCTCCAACACGAACCTTCAAGGTGGAGGAGACATTAGACGTAGTTGCAACCAGATGGTAACGATTAGACTCCATTGAACTCACGTTACTCATTTTTACCCTCTATAACGTCTATTTGACATGGCTTGCTATGCGACTACCCTACATATTACGAGGATTGAGGAGGATTTACGAGGGTCTAAAATACAAAAAATTACGCCAAAAGCAACAATTCTTTACAAAAAGTGATAGGTATTTATACTGATTGCAACGGTAAAAGTAGGAAATTGTAGGTGTAATGAGTAAAAACTGTGCTGTTTTCTCCTCTTTTTTCCTCCTTTTTTAGCTCTCTAAAATCCGCATCCAGGTCAAATACGGTTTTTACAAAGTAAAATAGCTCTGAATAAAAGGGTGGGTGGGTGGCAATAAGCTTCCCCACTCCTAGAATAAATGAGGAGTGGGGAAGCCGCCCTTAACAGGCAATTTTTGAGATTCTTAGTTGCTCAAGCGACTTAATCCAAATCATCGATGTCGTCGTCAGCAACATCCACTTCTTCGTACACACTTTGCGAGCTGGAAGCAACTGGGCTGCTCTGACGGGCGAGCCGTTGATTGCGAATGCCCCGATGCTTGGCGCGGCGATCGCGGATTGCATCCATATCGGTCAATCCGTATAGGATGCGACCAGCACGCATCAATTCCTTTAAAGGTGTCTCGCTGTAGTCAGCGCGAAATTGGGCATTATGTGTCTCCCAATCAAATTGGCCGCCGTTAAAGCGAGCAACGCTTGCCAGTTCTCGACCTGATTCTTCTCTCAAAACTTCTAGTACCATTAGGCGAAGTTTATCGTTGTAACTAATGCACTTGTCTAGGGCTTTTATCTGAGTCTTATGAGCTTTAGCGGTATGGGTTGCATTAGTCTTTTGAACTTTTTCAGTGACTCTCATTTCTCAATTTTCCTGAATTCAAGTTTGTTCATATACACAGCAGCAATCGCTGCCTCTTTAAGTTTAATATTGGGCTTAACTTTCACATAAAATATTAATAACTGTGTTTAAAACTAATTAAATTGAAAGCAATTAATACTTTAAATATTTCCATGAAAGTTGAAAATTATTAAAATACTAATAAGATGAATAAAATAAAAAACTCTACTCTACCGTTTTTAGGTAGAGCAGAGTTTTACATATTCAACAAGAGCGACGCTGAAGGAAGCTGAAAAATTTGAGCGAGGGTGAAAGACTATTCTAAATCTTCATCTTCGTCCTCATCTTCGTCCTCATCTTCTTCGTCCTCGGTATCGAAGTCTTCTTCGCTGTCCTCATCCAAGTCTTCTTCGGATTCATCTGTTTCCTCATCTTCATCAGGATCAAGTTCATCTTCTAAGTCATCCACATCATCATCTTCATCTTCATCTTCGGATTCATCCTGCTTGTTATAGCTATTGCGTTTAGCAAGCGATTCTTGATTGAATTTGACAAGACCTTTAATTGCTTCTTGCGGGTCAAGCTCGAAAACGTCGTATAGTTTTGCCATCACAAGCGCAATGACTTCCATATCGTGGCGCAGTGCATCGGGTTGACCAAATAGAGCTGGAAACACTTCGTTATTCCAACGCTGCCAGTTCATCGTTTTGCCGCGTTTTTTCAACTGTGCAGCAATATCCAAACCTAGTTTTTCCTTGGTAGCGTGACCTACCTTAGTTTGGAGGCGTTTTTCGCGCAGCTGAATTTTGACTCCAAACTTTTTCAGGATGGTAGTTCGCACGCGGTCTAGAAGTGCGTCTGCTTGCTCTTCTACAGTGAGTGTCGAACGGCGACTGACCTGCGATTGGGTAGCTGTCGCTGGGCTCTTTGACTTAGCAGCACCATTGCTTTTGCCATTCAAAGTCACCGCTCCATTGGATGGGCGAGAGTTATGGTTTTTAGCTGTTGTTGTAGCCATAAAGTTTGATTTAATTAAACTACTTCACGGCTAACAGCGCCGTTAGGCGCTCTCAAATTTCATCAAATTTATAATTAGTTTTTTTTATTGTTATTAATAATTATTTATAAAATTGTTACCTTGAAATAAATTCATCTAATAATTCGTTATTTTTTCCAAAGTAAAAAAATACCTAATTATGTATATTTAGGAAATTACGTAAATAATTCGTAAGAATTAAGAGGAGGTTTGGCTGCTGTAGAACTGTTGGCTGATGGCAACGCTCGACTGTAGCCTATCAATGAGAAGAGTACCTTTGAATATTTCTTACCGTTGAATTTATGCGTACCATTAATGACTGGCTCGCTCTGGCCCAAAGAGGCATTAAGATTGTCGGGCTGGAGTATTACACGCCTGACCGAATCAGAGTGTTAGCACAGTTCCACAATTGGGGGCAGGAACTGCATTTGCCTGTTTTCTTTTGGAACTCTGGGTACAGTTGCTTGCAGGAAATTGTTAGTCGGGACGGTCAGTGTATCTTGCAAAATACTGACTTGCACCCAGATTCTGACGTGCTTGAGTTTCTATTAGAGAGTAAGAGAGAGGGAATTTACATTCTTGAGGGAGTGCTAGATTTTGACGAATCCGGTCAGGTGAGTTCGCGTCTGGGGTTTCAACTGGCAAATGCTTACTATCACTCATCTTGGTCTGCGGTTCCTCAGTTTTGGGTGATGCTGGAAAACTACATACAATTGCCGGTGAACTTGCAGCCGTTGATTCCGGTACTGAGGACTCCATTACCGTCCCGAGTTGCAGCGCAAAAGGTGGTGGAGTTGTTTTGCGATCGCAATCGTTGGCTTGGCGACAAAGGTGACGAGGTGTTGCAAACTGCTTTGGTTCGAGCTTGCCAGGGGTTGCCACAAGGTGAGATCGAGTTGATTTTGGAGCGATCGCTAGCTTTTGCTTCGAGTGTGGAGGAAATAGCGCGGTTGGTGCTCGACCACAAGGTTAACAAGCTGCGGGGGCGAGGCTTAGAGTTTATTGCCGAGGCAGATGTGCCGGATGCAGGAGGTTTAGACTTGCTAGACGAGTCGCTGTCAAAGGTGGCTTCTCTGTTGAGTCCAGAAGCAGAGAAATACGGACTCAAATTTCCCAAGGGTATGATTCTCTGGGGGCCGCCGGGTACGGGCAAAAGTCTGAGTGCTAAACTTGCGGCTAAGAAGATGGGAGTACCGCTGTTGGCGGCTGATTGGGGTTCGATTGTCGGTTCTTCCAGACCAGATTTAGCTTTGCGCGAATTGCTGGAACTGACTCAGGCTTTAAGTCCTACAATTCTCTATTGGGATGATTTTGATAAAGGTTTTGCAGGGTGGGATTCCAATGCAGATGGCGGAGTTTCTAGGCGCTTATCGGGGAAGCTTTTAACGTGGATGCAAGAGCATCAATACCCAATTTATATCGTGGCGACAGTTAACCGTTTGGGGATGTTACCGCCGGAATTAATTCGTCGCTTTGATGATATTTTCTTTGTGGATTTGCCTCACGAAGGGGCGATGTATGAAATTTTTAATCTTCATCTCAAAAAATATTTTCCTGAGTTTCGTAATGCTTCTGAGTCGCCTTGGACAGATGATGAGTGGCGGATTTTATTGAGGGATTACAGGCTTTGTACGCCAGCAGAAATAGGCAATGCCGTGAGAAAATGTGCTGAGGAGATATATTATCGCGATCGGGTACAAGGGAAACAGCCGGATGAATTGAAAGTGACTTTGAACGACCTCCGACAACAGCGCTATCAGTTTACGCCGTCGATGCTGCGCGATGAAGAGCAAATTTTAGCGATTCGCAATCAAGCGACTTATGCTCGATCGGCTATTGGGCAGGATCGATCGCGATTTTCTATTCCGTTACAGGAGTTGTTTGGTTAGCGATCACCAGAGGAAAGGGAGGGAAGGATTATCGTGAACTTGAAAATGACACAATTTCACCCTTCCCCCTTTGCATAAGTCATTTTTGCTCTGTCCTCAAATTCAATCGTTAAATCGCGACCTATAGCTATCGAACAGTTCATCAATTTTCTGGGGGTCAGATACAAGCGTCCCTCGCTCATCCCGGAACGTGCGATCGCGGTCTCCCTTGAAGGAAAGCCAATTGAAACTTGTTACTACAGCAAATTTCGCATCAGATATCAGAATTTTGGCGTGGGTATTTCCCAAACGCTTAAGGATAAAATTATCTTTGTACTGATTCGCTAATTTTTTAAGATTTTTCTCCGCTTGGATATCGGATGGGTATTTTTTATCATCTTCATCTTTTCCCAAACCGTACCCAATTAAAAGCTGTATGTTACACTTAAGTAGTTTTTCTAGCTGTTCAATAAACTGTTTCTTTACAACATTAGCTCGAATCCAAGGAGAAATAATCATCAAACGTTTTTGACTGTCTTGAATAGCCTGTTTGAGAATCTCAGGGTGGTCGTAAACTTCTAGGTAACTAATTTGAAATGAATTCAAGCGCTGTTTGAGAATTTCTATTTCCTGCTCTTGCTCAATAATTTTTTGCTCTAAAGCAGCCTTGTCTTCATCCGTTTCAGCCTCTGCAACGCTATTTCGATCCGTATCAATTTTAGCTTGAGCTGAAGATACCTCTTCTTTCAGTGCTTCAGCTTCTTGTAAGGGAGCTTGAGCAACAAATTCATGCCCTAAAACTTCTTCTGCTAACTTTCTAGGTGCGCTTTCCCTCAATGCTTCTAGTAAGCGAAGTTTCTTGACACCATTAGCACGAGCAAAAGCTGCTTCATGTTCATTAGAAAGAACACCATCGATAGCAAAGGCAACCTGAATATCATCACTGTCTTTTGCTTTATAAATTAGGAGCAAAGCAGGTTGAAAAAATCTCTGTCTGCGCTCAATAGCTTTCAAGGCTAAAAGGTCTCTATCTTGCTTGAATTTAGCTTTGCTTGCTCCCTCAATCTGGCGAATAATTGAGTCCACATCTTTGAGTTTAAGATCGGAAAGTTCGGGTAGCTTTTTCGGAGATGGTTCAATTTCTATGATTTCTTGATTGCGCAAGTCTTTTTGCTTGAGTAAACGTGATTCCAATCGCCCATACCAGCGAGGATACCGTAAAAGCCCATCAAAATTTATATCAAATGTTCGCTCTTCGGGAACAATAATTTTGGCATCGCGGAGGGTTCCTTCGCCTTTCTTAGTCAATTTCCAAACTTGCATTAGAGATCCATCAGGAGCTATGAGGTCAATATCCTCACTCATCCTTAAATTTATCATTGCATCCCGGATAATAGACGGTTCGAGACCAAGAAATCCAGCAATATCCACTTCTGAGGATAAACTAGCATTAATAGCTTTCAAGACATATTCTTCTATCGGGGGAATCGGTTTACGGAGTTGGGTTAGAGCTTGAACAGTGATTTTATAAACTGGCAATCCGACTTCTTTACAGCTAACTAAATCGAAGCCTGTACGATTGTCATAGCGGCGTAGTTCTTCGGAAGTAAGAAAAACTGATTCTTCTGAACTCATAAGTTAGGCTCCTTTATGGCGCAATTTTTAGGGTGGCTTTCAACGTAATCCAAAACTCGGTGTAATGGGTTGTCATGTGAGGTTCTACAGAAGTGGTGATCTCCCACGATGACTAAGCCAACTTTCCCTCTGGATAAAGCCACATTTAATCGTTCTGCATCGCGTAGAAAACCCACTTTACCTTCTTTGTTAGAACGAGTCACAGAGTACACTGCAATATCAGCTTCGCGTCCTTGGAAGGCATCCACTGTATTGCACTCAACTGTTAATGCTTGCCAATTGTTTAATTCTGAGGCAAGGTTGCGATCGAGCAACTTTAGCTGTGCTGCATACCCCGTCAATACAGCGACACTGTATTTTTTCTGCGCGTTTACTGCCGTCTGGTTTAGCTGTTTGAGAAACTGAACTATGACATTGACCTCACAAATATTGTTAAAGCTAGAATTGGCAGACTGTTCGCGACTATTCGGAAGTTTGGTTGTTGTTAACCAAGTCACAGGTTGTGGTAAAACACTGCGAAGATGCTGATCTAAGTCAGTCCTGGCACTTTTTAGCTGACCATCATAGAAGCACTCACTGACCAAATTGCCGATTGGTGCTACCATCCTATGTTGGATTGTTAACATCTTGCGGCACCCATCTGGGAGTGTTCTGAGGAGTCGATCAAATAAAGTTTCTCGAATATGATCCTGATTAAGTTCGTATTTTTCCAAAAAGTCAGAATCTCTGCTGGCTTCATCTCGAAATGGTGGGAGTTGTTTGGGGTCGCCTACGAGTATCCAGCGATGCGATCGCGCAATTGGAACCAACACTTCTGTCGCCGTAGCTTTTGAAGCCTCATCAACAATACACAGGTCAAATTCTATGTCTTGAATATCTCTAGGAATTCCGATGCAAGTTCCGGCTACTACTTGCGATCGCTTAATCAAAGGTGCATTGAATTTCTCATTTCGACCAAACTGATCGAACCACTCCGCCTGAATAGCTATCAGCCGTTGGAGCATTTTCGCATCGGGTGCATTTGGATCTATTAGTTTATTGATCCGCTCTTCTATCTCCTGAACCGAAAGTCTCAAAAGTTTATTGATACTGCTTCCGGTTAATTCTTTAAGACGCTTTGCTTTTTCCTTCTGTTGCTCTCGTGCTTCTTTTAATTGCTTACGCAGGATACTAATTTCAGCTTCAATACTCTGACATTCCTCTAGCTTATCCTTGGGGATTTTAGTTTCCAACAATGAATCTGGATTTTCTGGATTGTAATTTATTGCTAGTATTTTATCTAAATCCTGTTTCCAGATATTAACATCTCCTCTGAGACTTTCAATTTTTGTAACCAGAGTTTTCATTTCTTGAAATAGTGTGGCTATTTCACTGTTATGCTGAGAAATACCTCGTTGCGCTGACCAATTATCAATAAATTCCTGTCCTTTAGCAATTGCACCCTCTCGCCACTGTTCCATCTGTTCTTCGAGTAAGAGCGAATGAACATTCTCTGATACCCGTTCATGGTTACCAAGTCGCACCAACTTCAAGTTAGGATTTTTAGCTTGAATCCGTTCTAGGGCGTTATCTAGTGCAACATGAGTTTGTGAACTGAGCAGAATTCGAGCATCAGGATTAGCTTTAAGAGTTTGCAGAACAACTTCTGTAATAAATGTTGTCTTTCCTGTACCTGGTGGACCTTGGACAATCAGAAAATCTTCTGTTGCGAGTGCAGCTTTAACAACTTGCTGCTGTGATTCATTGAGAGGTTGAATAAACTGTAAATCTACTTCTACGTCAGGAGTACGGACTTCTTGAGGATTGACGAGTAATTGGCGAATGTCTGACCGTACTCCCTGGTCAAATCGAATGGCATCAAGGGCATTTTTTTGTCGATTTAGGGCAACCTCAGCAGCACGAGTATCAAAGCGTAACTCACCAGATTGTGGGAGTCTGTCTGGTTCTCCATATTTAACATAAAGAGTCAATCTGTCACTGATGACCTGTTCAACATCTCCCCCCACAATGCTAAATCCTTTTAAGTTTGTCACATGGCGGGGTTGTCCAGCTAAGTCATCTTCTGGAAGCTCTGATAGTTCAAAGGTAACGCGGTTTCCGTCACGAGTAACGCTTGTGTATTTAATCGGTTTTTCTCGTTTTTTCTCCCAATCTGTTTTAGCTCTGAGAATATTCCACCAAACTTGGAATATCAGTTGCTTTTCTTTTTCATCTTCTTGTTCTTTTAAGTTGGCTTCATGCTCTATAACTGCATCCTGTAGCTTCTGAATAACCTCTTTTGCTTCATATAAATTCAGTGGCGTTCCAAATTTGAACTCGTAGGATAGATTCCAAGCACGCTCTCGACGCTGTTCCAGTTGCGAGTAGGAAGTAGACCAAGCATTGAAAATAACTAGGTGATTTCCTCGGTTTTGATCCACCTTCATGTGATACCGATAGGAAACACCATAAATTTCGTAATGATCTTCACGAGATGGATCGTCTGCGTCGTCCTTAAATTTATAGGGACGAATCCCACAACCCGATTCATTATTGAGATCGTCAAGGATAAGATTCTCGATCTCAACTTCAGAAGAAATCTCAATTTCACTTTTAAGTCTGTTCAAGCACTTTGGTATAAGCTTAAGGAAGCAAGGAGGCTTCTTAATTGCTCCTGTTTTTGTCTTCCCTTGAATAACATTAAGTTCAGCTAGTAGTACCTCTGCATTAGGTTGACGCTCTGCGGGGTCGAGGGAAACAGCACGCTCGATTATTTCAAGGATTTCAGGTGGTGCATTAAACGCTTTCTGTGCGCTGGGGATACTATTATGGTCTGTGAGTTCAATATTGGTCAGGCACTTCAAAACCAATACACCAAAACTGAAAATATCGCGGGTGTAGGTATAGGAACCATCGTCGGTTTCTGGCGGAGTGAATGTACGCGATACAAAGTCTTTGAGAGTAATGCTTGGTTGCAAATACCCCTTAAGCTTGGATATGCCAAAGTCAGCAAGTTTGAGTTTACCGTCACTCCCCACTAAAATGTTGCTGGGCTTGATATCGCGGTGTATTATTCTGCGATTATGGGAAAAAGCCAGAGCCTCCAACACGGGTAACGCTACCGCTTTCCAGAAAGAATCCCAACCGTCTGGTGGAGATTCTTTCAGAAGTGTTGCCAAATCCTTTTCCATCCACTCCAAGACGAGAAAATAGTTACCCGTAGTTTCATCCTTGCCAGAATCGAGAAGTTCCACGATTCCCGGATGCTTCAACTCTTGCAGGGCTTGGGTTTCACGTCTGAAAGACTCGGCTAGAATATCTGCTTCAATCTGCCCGTGTTTGAATTCTTTTACTGCCACCCGCCGGAGGTCATCAAGCATATCGCTTGCCTGATAGACATCAGCCATCCCGCCCGATCGCGGGTTGGGGGATATAGCATAGCGATCGTTTATCAAGCGAGCTGGCATAACTTAGCTACCCATAGAATATTTCTATTCTTTTTGTAACACAAATCCCAATTAGGCTGGTTTTTTAGCAATTATCTATTGCTTAGATTTCCATGCACTTTACCAAACACAGCAGGAACTAATGCGTTTAACTTGCCCATGACGAGGAAATAGTTACTTCCACTTCTACAGGAACTTGCTGCAAATATAGCTCTCCAGCTTCCACCATCACTTTTTTGAGAATGCGACTGGTTCTTTTTAAAGTAGTCTGCGGACACTCTAACAGAATCTCGTCATGTACCACACCGATTAATTTTGCTCCAGTCTTGGGTAGGAGTTTGAACAAACGAGCGATCGCCACTTTCAACATATCAGCCGAAGTTCCTTGAACGGGGTGATTTAGCAACTCAGAAAGCCTGGGTTTCTTTGCCCACCGTCTTCTACGTCCGCCAATTGTACGGATTTGCTTGATGTCTTTGACGTACACCGTTTTCCTGATGCTGTCGTGCCATCTTCTGACTCCAGAATAAGCTTGGAAAAATCGTCTTCTGAACTCTTTAGCTTCGTCCAAGGTTAAAAAAATATCGTACTTTTCCTCAGCATAAGCTTGCAGTTTTGCAGCACCCATGCCATAAATTAATCCAAAATTAACTGATTTAGCTATCTGTCTATCCTCTGCCATTACCTCCTCTAATGCCTTACCTGTAATCAAAGATGCCGTTAAAGTATGCAAATCTTCGCGTTTAGCGTAGGCATTCAGCATTCGGCGATCGCCAGATATTTCAGCGACAATCCTTAGCTCGATTTGGCTGTAATCTGCTTTAATAATTTGATATCCGGGAGCGACAATGAAGCACGCACGCATCCCCTTTGCCGTAGAATTCCTGGGAACGTTTTGCAAGTTTGGCTTATTGCAACTAAAGCGTCCAGAACGCGCACCGCATTGCCGATAGCTGGGGTGAATCCTCCCCGTTATCGGGTGAATGTGTTTGGGCAATGCCTCAGTAAAATTTGAACACAAAGATGCTAATTTCCGATAATTAAGTAACAACTGGATAATCGGGTATTGACCAGCTAGAGGAATAAGTTCGCTCTTGGTTGTTGACTTGATTGGAATGTTGAGAACCTGAAGAGCACTTAAAACTTGTACAGACGAACGGGGGTTTATGGTTTCCACCATCTCTGGAAATAGCGAAAGTTGTGCGCTAGGGGCTGGTTTAAGACCGGCTTTCACTAATTCCAGCAGCGTAGTCTGTTTTTGAGCTTTCAGTTCCTCCCCCACCAAATGCCATTGTTCTGCATCCAGTAACATTCCATTTAGTTCCATTTGGGCTACAGCAGGCATCGCTTCAAATTCAATTTGGGCGGTTTCTAGTAACCCAGCACTCCGAAGTTTTGAGATGAGTCGCGCTCTAAGTTTCAGCAGGACAGCAGCATCTAAAGCGGCGTATTCTAACTGAGAAGCTGATAGCTTACCTCCGAAATTGCTCGACTGTAGGCTCTTGTCAAGTTTAATTCCTAAAAATTCAAGAGCGAGGGATTGTAGATCGTGGTTTTTCTTGAGTCCAGATCGCAACACCTGGCTCGCTAGCATGACATCAAAAAATGGGCCAGACGGTCTAAGCCCAGCTATTTCTAGTACCTGCCAGTCGAACTTACCATTTTGAAATATTTTGAGCGCACTGCTGTTTAGAAGTGCTTTTAAAGGCGATAATTCGCGATCGGCAAAAGCAGCTAGATCGACAATTATCACTGGGCGGTGGGGAACAGCTATTTGGATAAGTCGGATGCGTTCCGTAAGTGGATCTAGCCCGGTGGTTTCTGTGTCTATGGCTATAACACGAGCTTTTATTAAAGGCGAGAGAACATCATTTAGTCTGGAAAAGTTTGTAATAAGCTCGTATTCCACAATAGGATTTGGGGCGAAGTGTGGGGAATTATTCATGGGAGTAGAGGGGTTTTAAGGTAATAGTTTTAGTCGTAAAATTGATAGAACGAGCAGAGATATTGGGGCAGACATTCGGTATTGAAGTCTAAGTTACATTCTTAATATTTATTTTGAAAGATACTAATAGTAATTTGTTGAAAGGTAAGTTGCGCTGTCCCCACTAACCAAACGGTATAGTGGGGAAGCAATCATCTACCTTTTGTCTATTACGACTAGGTAGCTCTCAACAGTAACCGGGCGATCGCTCCCCCAAAATATTTCTAAGGGAAGTTCGATTAACTTGGCTGACGTGCGCTTAAGAAAGGCTCGAAATGCTTGCGCTCGCGGATCGCCTCGGACATTCATGGAATTGCTAACAACACTTACCAGGCGTCCAGAATTGGCTAAAAAAAGGTTATAGGCACGTTGTATGATATCCAAATCAACTCCTTTGATGTGGGGCGTAGAAAATGGGGGATTTGCCAAAATTCTGCTATATCGCCTCTGCGGTTCAGTTGTTAAAAAGTCACTTCCAACTAGATTGAACCCTTTTTGAAACAGAAGTTGTTGTAGCAGCGGGTTTATTTCAATTACATCAACGATCGCACCCGCTCTAACCATAGCCTGCGCCAATAAGCCGTCTCCTGCTGTTGGTTCTAAGGCGTAGATTCCAGAAACTAATTGAGCTTCTTCAATCATAAGCTCAATTAGCTCTGGGGGAGACGGAAACCAGGAATAAGGTGGAGCTTCTCGGATTCGCTCATATAGCATTTCTGCAAGCGATGAAGTATCTTTCATTTTATTTTTGCTGCTATTCGGGCTAGAATTGGCGAAGATTGCCTTTTTTTCCCTGTTAAAATAAAGTCAATTGCCCTTCAACTTTTGACTTATCTTTTGGTGACTTAGCTGTTACCATTTCTGGCGGTAAATCTGCATCAGCGCTTTTATCTTGGGACAATTTACGTTTGCCCCAGCCTTGGGATGCTGCATGGCGGACAACGCTTTTCCTAATTGCTCTAGCTAGATGGTGATAATCATTTTGGATGCTGTCAAAGTTCACCGTTGAAAATTCAGCTAATTCGGACAAGTTGTAACCATTTGGTAGCCGATTATGTCTTGTCAAGGTGTCTTGTGCTGCCCACATATAGACGTTGTAATAACTGTGGTGCAGAGGAGCTTCAAATGTGGCTCCCATCATATACGCCACGACTTCTGTGGAAGTGCAGTAATTCCCTACAATTCTGTTGCTGTACTCCTCTAGAATTAAATCGAGCCTATCGGATAAGCAAGCCGTTTTCAACCAGTCAGGTATGCTTTCTGACCAGGGAGTTTTGTGTAAAACTAATGGGCCTGCATAGTAACGTAAAAGGGGAAGGGGAATTCCGGTCAATTCCAGTAGCACGGCTATTAAGTCGCGGTGCATACCTATCTGGGCTAATAGCTTCAGCTTTTCCAAAATGGCGGACTGAGGTTTTACAGGGTGAGTGGTAATTTGTTCAAGTAATTCGGGCGTTAACAGATTTAGCTGAGTCATATCTTTTTGAAGGATAATTGTGTGACGAATTAAGATCAGAAAAATCGCGTAGCGAATTCAGCTACAGGGATTTGCGCCGTCTGTTGGGCAAACAATTCGGCAGAGATACGCGCCTCTATATTTCTGAGTAATTTTTACCCACCTTGCTGGATGGAAGGCGGGCGAAATTAAGAGCAATGGCAGCACTATATTTTGTTTCGTCCAATAGCAGTAGGTCTTGGTTGTTTGCAGATAGGCTACGTCGATCGCCGCCGTAGCCTATCCGCCGATAGGCGGTAGTTTAATTACGACTATCGGATGAAACCCCTACTCGTTATCCCTAGCTACGCTTAATTGTTGATTCTTACGACTTTGTAGCTACATAATTTATGAACGATCCAAACAATATCTGTGGCAATGAACCAGGTTACAGCGCTGATGGTTATGCTATTAGTGGCCGTGAAAGTAACCCGTGCGAATCCTCCCTTAACGGATATCGAAGCAACGGTTATAGCAGTCACCAAACAGAGGGATACGGGGTTCCAGACTACTTTGCTGATGGCTATAGAGAAAACGTTTTTGAAGGCGATTTAAATTTAGCAGATACTCCGTGGACGGAGACGGCTGCTAACCCTAACCCTTATTTTAAGGGAGGGGTAAATGACGCTAATTCCTATCAAAATCAAACAGCTACTTCTCATTTATACGGCGGTGATTTAGAGCTGTAGTGCTTCAGATGGCAGGCTACAAATCGCCTGTATAAAACTTCTCATTTCGGGGACGATGACTTAGAGCGGCAGTGCTTTACGCCGAGGCTGCTCTATGTAAAGCCTCGGTTGACTGCTTTATTTATTTTAAGAAGCGCAATTGCAGCCTCATCAAGTTCGGTGGGTTCCTTTTTCCCACTTAATTGCTTAACTTTTCTACAGTGTCCTCAACCAATAACCAAAGTTTTTTGCACAAACATGAGAAGAATATTATCAACAAGATTCGGGCAATTATCAGTATGGTTATTCTCTCTAGTCTTAATAGTTTCCATTTTGTTTGAGCAACCAATATTTGCTACGGCACGAATTCCTGCTGATACAACTGAAATGCCAACCAAAATTTTAGAAATACCAGGGAGGGACAGGCAAGGAAATCCTACTTCAGTTAACGCCCTCTTGCCAGATTGGACACAAATTTCTTTTTCTCAAATGCCACCCATCAGTCAATCTGGAAGCCTTTCAGCGGGAGAGTACAAGCAGGCAGTTGGCTATGATTTGAGCCGAAGTTGGACAGCAGGGCAAACTCCTGACCAGTACATCATGTTGGGCGATATCAGCCAAGCTTTGCAACCAGAATTGTTATCCTTTGGTTTTGTAACGCAGCAAGCTGGTCTGAATTTAGATAGCGTAGCTTTAAGCGCATTTACTTTAGTGGCCAAGCAGTCGTTAAATCAGTTAGTTCAGGCTATCCCTCTTCTCGGTCAATTTAAAGTCGCGGAGATTGCGCCGGTGGCGGGACTCCTAGCAACAAAAGCTGCTGGCATTGATGTAGCAGATCGCACTCTAGATCGGGTTCTCAGTTCCAATCCACAATTAGGTCAGTTGAAACTGGGAGAAATTGACCTGTCTCAGTACTCAATATCTTCGATTCCGAACTTAAGCAGCGCTCAACTTGGCGCGTTTTCAGATTGGCAAACGACCTTAATTAAAGACGTACCTGGGCTGAATGCTTTACCTCTGTCTAGCTTTCCCAATCCCATAGCAGAATTCGGCAATTTAGTAATGAGAATTGATGCGATTTATGGCCCTGCCGAGCGACGGCGAACTAAGACGATATCAGGCTCCGACGTTCAGGGATTCTCAGTTACCTGCCAAGAAAATGATTGCGCTTACATCGAACTAGACGATCTGGAGAATTCGGGTCGGAACGCTCGCGGTTCGCTCGAAGGCAAGCAATGGATTAGCGGTAAGTACCAGGAAGTCGAGGGCGGATCGGGCTGTCTTAAAGGTGTCAACGGCGGCAAGGAACCGACGGGAAGATTGCCCTTTGGCAGTGCTTTTAAGGTAGTGGTCATGGAACCGGACGAGCAAACCGATACCGTTGATACGGCTCTATTCTTCCGATTTTGTTCGCCTTGTGGCTGCTCTCCTTATTTCATTGGCCCAGTACCTTTCTTCACCTATCGGGTTAATTCTCCCATTTTCGTTGGGGCGCTGGAATCGTCCTCTGGCGGCTCTTCCTCTGTACCAACTGGGGCAGTTCGCGGCGGAGTATCTTCTCCTGTTACAAAAGGCGTAGCTACAGCAGCTAATATTAATGTTCCTTGTCCTCCGGGTAGCACTGCACCAGCGCCAGTGTCAGTTGGCAATGTTCAAGGAGTCAATGTTCCCGCTTTGTCGGAAGCGATCGCCAGTATTGAAAGCAGCGGTTCTTACGAAAATGCCGGCGTTAATGCTTGCGTTGATGGCGGAAATAATTGCGGGGTTCCGTTGGGCAAGTACCAGTTTATAAACTACGACGAGTATGCTGCTAGTTCAATTTCATCTAAACCAGGGGGTACGCAATTTTTAGCCAAACTGCGACGCGGTTATCAACCCACTCAAGCAGAACTTTTTCAATTTTTTCCGCCTGCCGATCGAGAAGCTGTTTTTGCTCAAAGTCTCGCTTCTAAGCTGAATGCCACCTCTCAAGAAAAAGACCCTACTACTGGAAGTTTTTTTAGTGGCGATCGCCTAATTGAGCGAGTAGCTCAAAAGCATTTCGGGGGCGACTATTCCAAAGTTGACGGCTCTTCAACCGATACATTCGGTCGTTTAACTCTCTCAAGTTACGGACAGGATGTTTTGAGGCGCTATCGAGAGGGAGGTAGGGCGATCGCGGAGTCGAATGCTGCTGCTTGCGTTCCGACTTCCAGTGCAGTGCAATCCTCTAATTCTGCGAGTGCTGCCCCCGGCGGCGGTCAATCCACGAGTCAGTATATCAAGCCTGCGAATGGGCCAGTAACCAGCCGCTTTGGGATGCGAACTCGTCCGGTTTCCGGGGTGCGGAAAATCTATAACGGCATTGGAATTGCCGGCTCAATAGGAAGTCCGGTAAAAGCTGTTGGCGGCGGCGTTGTCAAGACAGCGGTGTCTAACTGCCAGGAAGGGTTAAAGAACTGCGGCGGTGGCTACGGCAACTGGATCGAAATCGAGCACGGCAACGGTCGCACAACTCGGTATGCTCATCTGCGCGAGGGTTCAGTGAAACTCAAAGTTGGCGATCGTGTTTCTCAAGGTCAGGTCATAGGCGGACTAGGCAGCACTGGGACAACGGCAGACCCTCGCTTGCACTTTGAAACCCGCATTAATGGAACGGCTGTTAACCCATCTCAAGAAGGAATTTGAATTAAACGGAGATGTTCTGCACCATGATTTCCTTGAAAAAACGGACAATTATGTTGAAATTTACCTGGGGCTTGCTAACAGCTTTTTTGGTTTATTTGTTGAACAGTTTATTTACCCATCCCCCAGCTTTTAGCCAGCCGACTCGGAACGCTGATGTCCCTTCAGCTTGCCTTCCTGTTGGTCTGGGGACTCTCAGGACAGAGTTTGTAACTGAAGTAACAGATGGCAGCACTCAATATCGCTTGTTCGATGCCTATTTGCAGGGAGATGCCGTGCCTTTTTCTGTATTGGTTTCTCTCCAAGGGAAGCAGTGTAGCTTGCTTTATTCCAACCCGACCAACGATTTTTATCCTTACAGCCACACTGTCAAGCTGCCGATAGCAAGGCAAATCGCTCTGGGAGAATTGCGTTACTCCATCAACAAGGCAGGGAGTATTGATAAGTTCCGCTCTACCTTGCAGCCGAATTTGGGAGAACCCACTTGGCAATTTTCGGAAGAAGAGCTTTGGGCATTTAAGCAGGTTGGGATTACTGTTCCTTCACTTAGTAAAACCAGCAAAGATAAGTGAGATATGTTCGCTTTAATAAGACTCCTACAAGCAAAACTTAAACTTTTGCTTAAAGCGGATTTAGTAAATCTGCTGGGTGTCTTTCGTCACCGGATTTAGTAAATCTGCTGGGTGTCTTTCGTCACCGGATTTAGTAAATCTGCCTGGTGTCTTTCATAACCGGATTTGGTAAAGCTGCCGGGTGTCTTTCATAACCGGATTTGGTATGACATCTACATAGAAATAATTCACGGAGATTAAAGCAATGTTTAGCAAAAAGCAACAACTAACTTCAGGTTCAGAACACATAGGGGAGCCACAAATCATAGCTGCAAATAAAAATTTATTACTGTTTTGTCAACCTTCTCATAAGGAACTCCCAAACCCCGCTTCTACTTCCCTAAATAATTCTCAGTCCAGAGTATCATCGTTTTTATTTATTGGGCGGTGGTTCCGCTTTGGAGTGGTCTTGTTCTTGCTGTTATCGATGTTGTTAGGAACTGCTGGTTGCACCGCGAGTGCTACAACGATTTCTTGGACACCTGCTACTAGACTCATCCCTGTTGAAACTGTTCAAGGCATAGTTGCCGAAAATTCTGACCTGAACCCCCAGAATTCAGCATCAAATGTGTTGGCTTGGGCTGTAAACGGACAAGCAGGCCGATTAGTTATTTTTAATTTTAACAGCCCTGGAGTTTGTGGGGCGGGAGGTTGCTTATATGCTGGGTATTTATTCAGAAAGAATGTTCCTCCTCATCGTGTATTTGCTAGTTATTTAAACGAAAACTTGCCACCTAATAAACCGCTACTTCAAGTAGTAAGTGACCCCTCAAAAACCTCTGATTTGCCTTGCTTGCAAGTACAGCAGCCGTCACAAAATGGTATTCGGCAGTTGTTTCTTTGCTTCAACGGCAGCCAGTACCAGTTAGCTAACAGTTCGTTGATTGAGCTTCCTAATAAAACAGTTCCTTGATTGAGCTTCCCAATAAAATGAAATAAGCGACTTTAAAGTATTTGAACTTGGCTCTTCGTTAGCGATCACCTGTTCCGCACCAATAAAAAAATGCCTCGCTCCCTAACTGGATATGAGGCACTTCTTCAAAAGTAACTAACCGAGGCTGTTAGTCATCTGCTTCCGCATCAAAATCATCATCGAACTCCTCTTCTTCATCTAAATCGTCGAAATCATCCTCTTCTTCTATTACTTCAGCGGCAATTTTACGAGGGGATTTATGATTGGCGGTCTGCTTTTTTCCATTTTCTACTTTACGAGGAGCGGGTGGCAGCACTTGAATTTGCGGTTCGGCTGTACCTGGTAATGCAGGAATTTCAGTGAATCCGGCAATGATATCGTGCAGCCCCCAAATCGCATTTTTATGCTGCGGGCGTCCCAGATATAGAAAGGGGAAATTATCAGCAGTTGGCTTAGTATAGCTGACAGTTTTGCAACAGTAGCTCTTATTAGAGCCTTCACCTTCTTTAACTCCTTTGAATTCCACCTCTAGGATACCAAGACTTCGCCATTTATCGGTTTTCCCGCTGAAAGGAATTTGGAAATAATCGGCGAATGCTTTTTCCAACAAACGGTAGAATTCGTCTCTGGCTGCTTTAAAGCTCCAAAGCGCAACATTTTTAAATCTGACGACAATAGGCGTGCTGTGTCTGGGACGATTGTTTTCATCCAAGAAGACAATGGCGTGTTCGCTAACAACATCCATTATCTTTTTATCGAGTTGAGCTTTATACTCTTCGTACAGCCCGACAACACTACCGCCTAGATCGGGAACGTCATTCTTGTAACGAATGTATTCAGGGACGAATCCCAGCACGCATAAGCGGCATTTAGAGAACAGCAGGCCTGTAACATCTTCTGTTAGTCCAATTGTAGTCATTTCCTCTTCTGTTGGCATGACAAACCAATTGGCTTTTTCTAGCTGATCCTCTGGAATTAATATTCCCGCCACTTGTTCGTTGATGACGATGCCATAGGGCAGAATTGGTCGCCTTACTTGATTGTGACCGGGTTCTAGGAGTTCGGGGTCAATTTCAAAATCAAGGTCTTCTGACTGATGTGGGATTGTGCCTTCAGTCATTCCTGCGTTATTTGAGCTTTTTGCTTTAGCTTTACTATTGGTTTTAACCATTCTAAAAGTTTGTGACATTGCAGTTCCTGCAAGGCGGTAGCCTTACCTTTAAAAAGGGTAAGAGGTAGCACAGTTAAGCCTAGTAATTTGGTCAAAAAAATTAAAAAATCATAAAAAAATTAACTGGTAGTACAGAACTACCGAATCGTGAGGAAGACTAATTAAGTGTGCAAAAAAAAGAACGATTGTGAAAGCGCTCGCGCAGCTTCAGCAATTTCTGAAGTTGCGCTATTATCAGAATCAAGCACTCACAATTTTTTTAATTTTCTCGCTGCCAATATTGGGCGCGATCGACGCTCGGTAAAGCGTTTATTCCTATTGTCCGCAGTAGAGGCAGTCCTTCTACAAAGTTGATGGCTCCTTTCAAACCCGCGATAGCATACAAAGAAGCTGCATCTGCTCGTTCAGATAGACTAGCATTGGCTTCTTCTAACAACTTTATTAGATATTCAGGAACCTGTACGAAACCGCCATCAATACAAGCAAGGGGGACAAATTTAGTATCGGGAGCTAGGGTTTTTGGCTTCAAAAATGGCAGTTCGCGCTGGAAAGTTTTTGGAGTGCGGCGACTGTTTGCTACAGGCGATCGTTCAGGTTTTGGCTTATGCCACTGCTTGGCTCGGTAAAAACTCCCTTTCAGTAGCGGGGGCTGGCTTACCATCAGTACAGCTTCGTGAAAGGGGAGATTCATCTGTTCTCCTTCCTGAATTTTCACCTCTTCTAAGTTAGATTTTGTCAACCAGTCAGGCGCCAGCGGACAGTGAGGGTAAGACACGACTTTAGAGTTGTAGGTTAAGTCGGAAAGCAATTTGCCCGTTCTGGATAGTCTGGCGTTAAGATAATGCCACTTTAATCCAGGTAGATAGGCTCCTGAATATTTTACTTCAACGGCTCCCATGTAGATCCATTCTGTACGTTCTAAAGTTAGCGAAATGTCCCCTCTTCCTAGTTTGATGGTGCTGCGTTTTAAAATTTCATAGTCCGGGTGTCTCTTCAAAAGCTCTGACAGCCACTCTTTTTGTTTCTTGTTCACGGTAAAAAAATCTTTCAATAATTTTGATTCCTATCCTGCTGACTGCGTTAGCAGGGATAATATCAAGTGCTGGTTGTTTTCTACCGAAAGTTAGAACTGTTGGCTGTAATTGCTCGTTCCCAAGACTGAACTAACACTGAGTAATTTTGATTTAAGCTTACTTGTCTGCAAACACTAAGTTGTAGCTACAACTGAGGTCATAGTTAATTGAGCGATAGACAAAATATTGAATTCAGATAGATACTTATGAATTTTGAGATTAAATTTTTGATAGCACAGGCTAACTCTACTCCAGTTCTCGCTCAAGCCCAGAGGAGAACCCAGCAACCCACACCCCTATCGTCAATTGACTTAGGCGGTCTTTTCCAACAATACAATAACCCGGATGGATATCTAACAATAGGAGCGCTGATATTCCTCCTCTTACTGTCTCGGTTTCTGGGAAATGGAAAGGGCAAAATTACCACTGGCAAGGTGTGCGGAACTTCCGAAAAAATGGCAGCCACTCAGCTTTCGTTGAAACAAATTAAGGAACGCAAGCATAATAAAGTCACGCTATGGTGTGGCAGTCCTCGCTATTGGTGGAAGGGGAAAAAACTTAAAGGTTTTGTTACCACTATTCAGACAGCTTTTGGTTCTCCTCCCACTGTTTGGCTCCCTCATGCAGAACGGTCAACTTTAGTAATTGGAGCACCTGGGTCGGGTAAAACTTTTTCTACAATTGATAGGGCGCTAGAAAGTGCAATGGTGCAAGGATTTCCGATTATTCTATACGATAAGAAAGGCGATCAGCTCAAACTCCACGCACCTCTGGCAGCGCGGTATGGCTACCAAGTGTCGGTATTTGCACCGGGAGAACCTTATTCAGGCATCATTAATCCCCTCGACTTTATGAAGTCCCCTCAAGATTCGGTCATGGCTGGGGAAATCGGTCAGGTTATTAATAGAAATGCGAGTGCAGGCAATGGAAAAGGTGATGAGTTTTTCTCTAAAGCTGGAGACTTATTGGCTAAAGCACTCCTTCAATTAGTCAAGGGTTCTAGGTATCCAGACATGGCAATGCTCTATGCAATTTTGAGGTTGCCAAATTTGGTAAAGCGGATTGACTATGCGGTTCAATCCCGTCGAATCGATGAGTGGGTCGCTACCAGCTTCAACCAATTTTTGAGCGCTAAGGAAGCAGAAAAAACTATTTCAGGAATTCTGACGACAGCGGCCGGAACGTTCAGCAGTTTTATCCAAGCTGACCTGTTGCGAGCATTTTTGGGAAAGTCGGACATCCCAACGAAAATAGAAGGCCGACAGATGATTATTTTCAAATTAGATGACGAGCGTCGCTCCGTCGTGGGGCCTCTGCTAGCAGCCGCGATTCACCTCCTCGTTGTGTCCAACTTAAGTCGCCCTCGGAAAGACCCACTGGTTATTTCACTCGATGAATTTCCCTCCATTCGATTGGATCGGATGCCGCAGTGGATTAACGAATATCGCTCGAATGGAGCTTGTTTCATTTTAGGAATTCAGAGTTTGGAGCAACTGTACGAAGGGTACGGGGAGAAAATGGGGGCGGCGATCGCCTCTGCTTGCAGCACTCATATTTTATTCAATCCGGGTAACACTGATACTGCAAAAAAATACTCCGAACGCTACGGAGAAAAAGAAGTTTTGCTCAAAAGCAAGTCCACTAGCCGTTCAATGGGCGGCCAATCTCAAAGCAATCAATCTATTAGTTGGAACGAGTCGCTTCAAAAAATGTCGCTGTTTTCGGTGGACGAAATTTTGCGGTTCCCCCAGGGACGGTGTGTAATTACGAACCCCGGCTACAGTTCCAGCGGCGAGGGGTCAATTCCTTACGCGCTGACCATACCCATTCCCAAAGCCGATTTGCAGCGGCAAAGCGAGAGCGAAGCTCTCTGGGATACAGAGGTCAGGTTCCGGCTGGAGAGTCGGGTGCAACTTGCAAGTCTTGACCAGCTTACAGCCGCTTTGTACGATCGCATTGAGGAAGCAGAACGGATGCTGCCTCTGCCAGACGCCGGAGGTAACGTTCCATCCCAATCGCCGACGCCGCCAGGTTTTGGCAAGAAATTTGGATCTGACCCGCTAGACTCAGTTGTCAGTAAAACTGGGCGTTCCAGGCGGGTTTTTGCCACGGGTGATATTGGCAAGCGCTAGGCTGGTGGGGGAGCCAATGGAAAATTTTCCATCAGTATTGACTGGAAGTTGGGATTGATGCGGATAGCAACAGTCGCGATCGCATTCTAAGCGGCTGCGACAATAGTCTCTAAATCTCCACCTCTGGAATTCCCTCAATGTCGAAATGAGTTAGGGACGCGCAAGCAGGCGGTGATGTTCTTCGAGCAGCAACAGGCGAGATCGCCTTTCCTGCCAGCGCGGACGCAAGCCAATCTCTTGTCTGTGTGTGTTGCCGGCTGTCCCAACTGAGTTCGCGCCTCGTCCCCGGATGGGCTGGGTGCAGTGCTAACACGGTTAGCTTGATATTTTCTGGCGACAGCGAGAGAGATTCGGCTGCTGTCCACAATTTTACTCGGTCAGACCAATTTAATGCAGGATGGCGGATTGCCCATTCAATTAAATGGACGGATTGACGTTCAAGAAAAGCTGCATTGGCGTTGATTTGTACGCATACATCTTTATTAAGCTTAGCGCTAAACTGAGTATCGACTAAGAATGTAGGAGGTTCCCATTCAAATACCTCTGGAAATAGCAAACTAACTTCCATAATCCACTTATCCACTTTGGGATTCGCAAGTAGCAGAGGTTCAGTGGGGAGTTTCAATAAAGTTTGTTTCATTATTAGTTGAAATCCCTCTTGTTTCAATTCAATAGGAACTGTTAGTTGTGTCGGATTGACTAGAAAAATTAAATCAGTGAGGGTGATTAATTGCATAGGTGGGTAAGACAGTTACAGCCTACCCAGAGGGCGCGACGTTAGTCGCCTGCACGCTGTTGATTAATAATGAATATTTTGGTTATAAAATATTTGTAAAGAACAGGATTGTTGGGAGAAAGCGTTACTAAATTATCCGCTGCATACCGCCTCTACGCAGCATCAGTTGCAGAAACAATCAGCCTTTCCTCTCTTAAGCGATCGCCAGCGAATGACCCGGAGGAATTTTCCTTAAACTATAAGTCGCCTTCCGCCAAATTGCCGAGGGAATCAGTTGATTCTAAAATGCCTGCAACTGTACCAACAGCAACGGTATTTCCCGGCTCGATTTTCTCCAAACTCTCAGCAATTGATCATCGTAAAGTTTTACGCTACAGTTTTTTCAAGCAATCCTATCAAAGTAGCGAGCGAGCGTGCGGGATTCAAGGTATTGCTATCGTTTTACGCGTGTATGCTACATTCTTCGCGAGCCCGCTTTCCACGAACCGAGGATGCCTCTTTTTGAGCGATCGCTCCCGGGTAGAAAATTCGCTCTAGTTGAGAGTCAGGTTGCTGACACCGCCGCCACTGCTGGATTTGCCCGAAGTGGGTCGGGTGTCCGAGCAGTGAATGACTTTCCAAGCGGTGCTGCCGAGCGAGAGGAAACGGGCGCTTAGGAAGCTTGGAGTGGATTCGTTAATTTAAGTATTTTCCTGCCTGATTTAAGTATTTTCCCGCAGGAAAACAGTTACCTTTATAAAGACTTAACATAAGTCAAACAACTCTCCGTAAATATACAGAAATTTCTTCTGACTTGCAGCAGCAAAAACTATAAAGTTCAGTATTGTAACTAATATATTTATAATCTAGTCTAGCCGATAATAAGGATGAGCAACAAGTTGAGCGCAGTCGTAGGAGTAAGCGTAAGTAAAGATTCCTCGAATTTGCTCAACGCCAAATCAATTAAAAATCAAGGGTGCAGCCATGACTTTAACAAAGCCATTTCGATTGCGTTTTCCCCAAAAAAGTAGCAAAAGCACAAATTTTGCAACCCCTACCTTGACTGTTAATCCTACAACAGACAGTTTTCCAGCTCGAACATTAAGCAAAACAATCAATAATAATAGTCCTGGACGCATAGACTCTACTTGTATGATGCGCCGCTCCCCGCCTTACCACTACAGATAGTGTCAAAATTGACCCGTTGAATCGAGGACTGAATAAATTGAGTCTAGGACTCAATAAATAGCGAAAGCGAGTAACAATAGCTTCGCGGGCTACAGTCATTTAAGGAGTACGGAAGAGCCTTATAACTCCATTCAAACAGGCGACTCGACCAAAGCGGGTAACATAATTGCAACTCGCATCTCCTCAAAAAGATAAGTGACGCATCCAAGCTTACCAAAACTATAATTTAACCCTCAAATCAGGAGTGCAAGCGAGTGCCTTTAACAGACCCGATTGGAGAACCTTTAATAGAAAAACAGGAATCCTTAATTCCCGGACTTGCCCCGACAAAGCCCCCTCTGCTGCCGGGAATTCAAACCTCAAAACCTTTATTATATCAAGCTTCGGCAGAATCATCCGAATCCGAACAGCTTAACTTAAACTTAATAGAACCAGCAAGCGAACCCGCATCCGAATTCAGTCAAACAGAAACTGATGCTTTTATTATTAATAAACCCTCCGATATTAACAGCATATCTTCTGCCAACACCAGCCTTCTGATAACTAACAGCACCCTCAGGGATACAACAAATTCTGAAGTTGACCCCCTAATTGGTAAACTCGACTCCGACTTAGGAGACCCCCTAATCAACCCGAATCGAATTCCATCAAATAACGTTTCTTCTGATTCTAATAAATCTGCGACTGACCTAGCTCCAGTCAACTCGTCAATCAGCAACTCAGAACTAAATAAAACCACAGCAGCTACAACCGCTGTTCCCGATGAATTGCTGGAAAATAAAACACAATTATCGCCAACCGCCTCCACAAAATCAGAACAAGATTCGGACAAAACATTACCCGTTGTAACTGCATCTACCACGAGCGAAAAAGCTTCCGACAAAACGCCATTACCCGCTACCGCTGAAACGACTTCAAAACCCGAAGAACACCAAACGCCTTTATCATCAGAGACTACACTCAAAAGCGAGTCATCACCAAACAAAATATCATCGGCAACTGCATCAACGTCTGACAATTCAGGAGAAAATACAACATCACCCGCAACTGCCTCAGCCACTGAAAACCCTGAACTAGATCGAACATTACCTGCAACTACATCAACGACTGATAAATCTGAACCAGATCGAACATCACCTGCAACTGTATCAACGACTGACAAATCTGAACCAGATCGAACATCACCTGCAACTGCATCAGCCGCTGAAAACCCTGAACCAGATCAAACATCACCTGCAACTGTATCAACGACTGACAAATCTGAACCAGATCAAACATCACCTGCAACTGCATCAGCCGCTGAAAACCCTGAACTAGATCGAACATTACCTGCAACTACATCAACGACTGACAAATCTGAACCAGATCAAACATCACCTGCAACTGTATTAACGACTGATAAATCAGAATCCAACAAAACCTCAGTTGCAACTGTATCAACGACTGACAAATCAGAATCCAACAAAACTTCACCTACCGAAATCTCCACCACCAACAACTTAGAGACCGCCACTAATCTAGAACCAAATAAAACCTCAACCCCAGAACCAGATCAAACCTCAACTCCCCCAACCAACGTTAACTTTGACTCAAACGCATTCACTGTCGATGAAAAAGGAATAGTCGGCATACAATTCACATCCGACGGCGGCTGGTATAGCGGACAACTAGCCATCGTCAGCCTACTCGGAATGGAAAAATTCGTTCCCGGTTCCGAGGCCTTCATCAAAGAAGCAGCAAGTCGAGCTTTAAGCAACTCGACAAAGGGCTACATCGCAATTTCTGACGATTTAGAAGGAGCATATTACACCGATCCTAACAGCTCAGAAAACCTCAATTCCGGGCAATACCTCGGCACAAAAACATTTGCCATGACGCCTGGAGACAAATTCTTCTTCATGCTAGTACCCAACGGCACCGTACAACAAGTATACGACAACCCCGCAATCGGCGGCGACAAAAAACCCCTATTTTCAATAGCTACAGACAATCCCAGCGACACCTTCAGTATCGGTCAAATTGCCGACATTACAGGCGAAGGCCAACTCTTCGCCATGGAAGACATGGGGCTAATTCAAGGAAGCGATATCGATTACGATGATATCACATTCCGTGTCACGGGCGCTACATCCAAAATAGTTCCCCTCAGCGAATTAGTTGACTCTTTCTCTGCATCAATTCACTCCCAGTTAGTTCAAAAACTGAAGGGTGAATCGGATAAATCAGAGCCGAAATTTACCCAAGAATCAACTGTTACTAATTCCGGCGATCAATTCCAGGGAGAAAAACCATCGATAACTGCTGATAACGACCAACAAAAACCTCAGCCAACAGCAGCAACAGTTGCTAACTCAGACAGCCAAGAATCGCAACCAACAGCAACATCAACAGTTGCTAACTCAGACAGCCAAGAATCACTACCAACAGAAACATCAATAGTTGGCAAATCCGATACTCAAGAATCGCAACCAACAGAAACATCAACAGTTGGCAAATCTGATACTCAAGAATCGCAACCAACAGCAACATCAATTCTTGTCAAATCTGATAGTCAAGAATCGCAACAAATAGAAACATCAATAGTTGACAAATCCGATACTCAAGAATCGCCAGCCACAGAAACATCAACAGTTGGCAAATCAGATAGTCAAGAATCGCAACAAATAGAACAAACAGCCTCTCCCCCAGAGACACCCAGTGTTAGCCCTAATGAATTAAATTCGGAAATAGAACGGCCAGTATCAGCCGAGTCAATTGTCAGCGAGTCAGCAGATGCTGAATTAATTAAAACCGACACAACTGCAACTAATCGCATTTCTCAATTGCCGGCTTCAGCCGACTATGCTGTAAATAATGCTGCTTCTCCACCAACCGCTGAAACTCTGCTAATTCCCACTCCCATCGCGTCACAGCCTCCTGCAAAAACATCTGAGATTGCCGATAATTTTGGCGAAGAATTGCCAAGAGAAACCGATGACAATCTTCCTAATGCTGCGTCACAATTGCCGACCAAAATTACTGAGGTTATTCCCGCATCCAAAGCTGTTGATAGCCAAGAAATTGACCGGGATGTTACCGAAAACGCAGCCGAATCTGAAACTGAACAATTTCCCACAACAACCGATTCGGTTATTGCTACAGAAACAGAAAACGTTGCCGATTTAATTGAATATGACACCACCTTCCCTGAAATAAAAGCCGAATTTGAAACCGAACAATTGGTGACAAAAACCGAGTCAATAGTTGATACACCCGAAGCGGATGATACGGTTGAACGCGAACTCCCTGTTGCTGAAATAACAGCCGAATTTGAAAGCCAACAATTGCCACCAAAAACAGACGATTTCGCTCTTGCAGAATTCACTGCGGATACAATTGATACGGACATCCCTGTCACCTTCACAACAGCAGAATTAGAGACTGAAAACTCCCCGGCAATGGTCGTTAATTCTCTCGATACCGACCCGCTAATTTCTCACTCAAACTCTAGCGTACAAACCGATTCTCCTATACCGGCACTTTTCTCAACTCCATCAGAAACAGCAGCAGGTACGGCACAGATAGCCTCAGTCGAAACCAGCGTTTCACCCTCAACTCTTAAATCCCCACCCGAACCAAATTCAAACACTTATAATAGCAATTCAAATCCCACAGAAACTACCGTCGCCCAGCCCACATATTCTGATACCGAAATTGCGCCAAAACCCGCAGATGTATCGAGCGGTTGGCTGCCATTAGAGGCAGAAGAATCGGCTCAATTTTCGGACGGTATTGCAGACAGTCAATCTTATTCCACACAGAGTACAGGCAACTTTCAAAGCAATATCAATCCCCCAAGAAATTTATCAATAACAACAACAGCCAATTTACCAATCCCCGGGACTTTTCTTGTAGATAACCAAGGAGAAGTCAGATTTGACTATGTATTTGACGGCGGCTTGTTTGAAGGCGAACTCGGAATTTTCAGCCTGGCAGGAATGGAAGCATTTACACCAGGAACTCCAGAATTCATTGCCGAAGCATTCCGTAGAGTTTTAAGCAATTCCACCGACGGACACATTGTCATTAGCGACTCGATAGAAGGAGCCAAATTCACCGGTTCGATGCCGTTCGACTGGGAGTGGGGCAGCGGCGAATATCAGGGTATCAAAACTTTCAATATGACCCCAGGTGACACCTTTGCCGTCATGTTAGTCCCCAACGGTACAGTGCAGTCATCGCTCGAATCCTCATATTCGGGAAATTGGTTCCCCGAAAACCGCCCCTTATTCAGTATTGCGAATGCCAATTCCAACGATACATCTTACGTGTTGCCGATCGCCGACGCAACAGGTACGGGGAACACTTTTGCGATGGAAGATATGTCAGCCGCTAACTCTGACAGCGACTACAATGACCTTATCTTCACAGTGCTTGGGGCAACAGGAAACGCACCGCTGCTAGATGCAGTCATCAACCCTGACAGAGAGTGGCGAAATACGACTCTGGGACAGCAACTGATAGAATACGCCAACAGCCAAGTGCCGCCGGAGACAGCCCCCCCCGCAATTGCAGCAGCCCTAGTTAACGACACCGGTTCTAACAGTACCGACGGCATCACCAATAACCCCGCCATCAGCGGAACAATTACCGATGCCAGCGACATTGCTAGCTTCCGCGCCAGCTTTTCGAGGGAGTCTACCGGCATTGAACTTAAAGACTTGCTAACCTCCGACGGCAGCTTTGCACTCACCCCCAACACACTATCCACAGTAAACGGCAACACCTTAACAGACGGCACGTACACGCTATACCTGCTTGCAACCGACTCTCACGGCAACACCAACACCTTTGAACTCCCCTTCACCCTCGACACGACACCGCCAGAACTAACATTTGGCTTAAACCCAGCTTTCGACACTCCTCCCGTTGCAGACGGGCAAACCCTAGACTCCACCGTCACCTTAACCGGGCAAACCGACCCCGGAAGTACCGTTATTCTAGCTGAAACAGGAGCTGTAACTACTGCTGACTCTACAGGACGCTTTGAGTTTGCAGGAGTAACTTTAGCTATTGGCAGCAACAGTTTCACCGCTACTGCCACAGACAATGCCGGCAATTCCAGTACCGCCAGCAGAACTTTTACCCGCACCGAAGCTACTGACTCAGACGTTATATGGCTGGCTGAAGGAACATCCTTCACAGAAAAGTTAGAACGGCCCGTTACAATTCCAGCAGTGCCGTCAACCCTTACTGTGAATATCGCCGGTCTCAACTTCGACGCTTCAGACTCCGACTCCATCAAGGATGCTTTTGAAATAGCCTTAGTCGATGCCAGCGGTCGCTCTTTAGTTCACACTGTAGGAACGGGACTCAACAGCTTCTTCAATTTCACCGAGGGGCAGCCTCCCCAACTAGCACCGGGCGTTACTTTCAACGGAACGACCATCAGCGTCAACTTATCACAAATAGCTCCAGGTACGGCCGCACAACTGCAAATACGGTTGGTCAACAACGACAGCGATACAGCAACGCAAGTCGGCATCGCCTCAATTGCCGTGCAACCTTTAGCGGTTCCAACAGCTCCTGTAACAGCATCGCCCTCCGAGGATGTATCCCCTAACGCACCAGTCAATTTCAATCGTTTACAGGACGTTTCGAGCAGTCTGGAAGCAGAATACAAACAGACTTCCTTCAATTCAAGCAGCAAAATTCTTTACGCTGATTTAGCTGTAAAAAATGCGGGTCAGTATCCTGTGCGGGATACGTTGTTGGTAGGGATAAACAATATTAGCGACCCAACGGTGCGACTGTTAGATGCGGACGGAATGACGCCGGAAGGAATTCCTTATTACGACATTAGCAAACTGGTTGGTGACGGCATTTTAAAGCCGGGGGAACTGACATCAACCGATACGTTAAAGTTTTACAATCCTCAAGGAGTTCAGTTTAGTTACGATTTAGTATTTTTAAGCCAGTTAAATCAAGTTCCACAATTTAAGGCGACACCAAATACGGAAGCTTTGGTGGGTAAAAGTTACGTTTATACTGCAATTGCTGTTGATGCCGATGGGGATGCGCTGACTTATTCCTTGTTGGAAAAACCGCAGGGGATGGAGATAGATGCTCAAACCGGGATTATTAGTTGGAATCCGGTTGCCGGAGATATTGGAAATCACGCGGTGACGGTGGAAGTGGGAGATGGGAAAGGTGGAGTGGCCAAACAAAAGTATGTGCTTTCAGCTATTAATCCGCCTCCGAATCGGCCGCCGATTTTCACTTCGACGCCCATTGTCGATGCAGCCGTCAATACACCTTACCGCTACGATGCTGATGCCAAAGACCCAGACTCCGATACCCTAACCTACAACTTGGCACTCGGCCCAGAGGGAATGAGGGTCAACCCAGAAACGGGAATCGTCCAGTGGACTCCGCCAGCAGCAATGGTATTTGGCGACACCGTACTGGGGCGAATTGGCAATCAAGGAGAACAAGATATCTATACTTTCAGCGCTCTCGAAGGACAGCGACTGTACTACGACTCTCTTAGGAGCACTCCTGGACAGACATTAAAGTTGTACAGCCCCAGCGGCTTGCTGGTACTCGATAGCAATACAAGCTATCAAGGCACAAACTATCAAGGCCCTCCAATCAACCTGACTGAAACGGGCAACTACCGCTTAGTCATTGACGGTGCTGCGGGAGAATACGGCTTCAGCTTAATTGACATGGAGCAAACACCCGTTGCACCTTTCGACAGAAACGTGACGGGTGTGCTGAGTCCCGGCTCAGAAGATGACGCATATCGCTTCAACGGAGCCAAAGGACAAAGGCTGTACTTTGACCAACTCAGCACCAACTCCAACCTGAACTGGGTACTATATGATGGAGAGGGCAGGCAGGTAAGCTCCTGGGTTGACGGAAAACAAGGAAACTCTTGGTACGTAGGCTGGTACGACAACGAGATCGTCTTGCCCAGCGACAGCGAGTATACTTTGGTAATGCGGGGCAGCGCGCCCTTCTTCGGCAGCACCTCTTATACCTTCCGAATTGTTACACCCGACACGATTACTTATCCGCTACAGTTGGGCAACAACGCCAACCCCAACACCGTCAGTGCGGCCATTACCGAAAAAGGCGAACAGGATATCTATACTTTTGGTGGCACGAAAGGGCAGCGCCTTTATTTTGACTACCTGCTGAGTAATTCCCAAGTAAATGCCACCGTAAAGCTGGTCAGTCCCAGTGGCTCCATTGTACCCCAGCTGAACAACATCGGCTTAGGCTCAGATACAGAGCCATTTACTATCAACGAGACGGGTACTTACCGCTTGGAGATTGACGGTTACTCCGAAAGCACGGGCAACTACAGCTTCAACTTGCTGGATGTGGGTCAAGCCACGCCCATTAACTTAGATGCAGATGTCACCGGACAGCTAAGTCCCGGTTTTGAAACCCACTTTTATTCCTTTACTGGGGACGCCAGTCAGCGCCTTTATCTCGATTCAGATATCAATCCGGGGGGGGCAAACTGGACGCTTTACGGGCCTGGCAATCAGAGGATTGCTACGGACAGCAAGACAACCTTTGGCGGCTCCAACACTTACGAAGGCTACAACGGTAACAGTGTAGGTAGCGATTTTGAGGTTGTGCTGCCATCAGCCGGTAGCTACGTGCTGGCAGTCCAGGGGCGCAACGCTACTCCTGTGGATTACAAATTCCGGGTAATTACCCCCGAAACTCAATCAGCAGCAACGCTTACACCAGATGTGTGGGGCAACTTCAGCCTCTCTGGCAGCATCAGCGAAAAAGGAGAAAGGGATGTCTACACCTTCAGTGGCAGCGCCAACCAGCGACTGCTAATAGACGCCTTGGTAGAGACACCTAACACTTACGTTCGATTAATCAGTCCCAGCGGTATTGAAGTCTTTAATACCAATGCATCCAGTGATTGGGCGAAAACTGTCCCATATATTCTCCCTGAAGGTGGAAATTATCGGCTGATTGTAGACGGGTATGTCGAATCCACAGAAAATTACAACTTCCGCCTGCTCTCTTTAACAACAGCACCGACATTGAACCTGAATGCTCCTACCAGCGCTACTTTGAGTCCGGGGTCGGAGACGGACGTTTACCAGTTTACAGGTACCGAGGGCGATCGCCTGTATTTGGACACCCTCCTTTCCTCGTCCCCCGGCGGTTGGAATCTCTATGGACCCGGCAACCAGTTAGTGACCTCTAATTACCTGTGGAGCGACATAGAGACAGTGCTGCCGGGAAGCGGAACGTACTACATAGTCTTGCGCGGGGACGGCACTCCCGCGCCAGGCGGCAATGGCACCGCCGCACCTATCAACTACAGCATCCAGCCATTTTTCTCAACTGCCAACCCTACCCCTCTCACCTTGGGTTCCATCAACAGTGCCAGCATCAGCAAGCCTGGAGAACAAGATGTTTACACCTTCACAGGCAGCGTCGGACAGCGACTGTACTTTGACCCCCAACTCGGCAACGGCAACATCACAGCTAAAATCACCAGTCCCAGCGGTCTGGAAATCTTCAGCGGTTACACAAGTGCTGACGGCCTGTCCAATATTCTCACTGAAAGCGGAACTTACCGCTTGACAATTGACGGCAATTATGATACCTCCGGCAACTACAGTTTCCGCTTGGGGGATGCAACAGCAGCCCCAACCCTGTCTCCGGGAACGGCAACGCCAGGCAGCTTGCCCCCAAACGAAGCAGTGCTATATCAAATCAGCGGTACGGCAGGAGAGCGAATCCAATTCGACAGCTTGTCGCCAACAGCATCGGGTGCAAGCTGGGCGCTGTACGCTCCCGGTTTTCCAAACTTTTCGTCACAGATAGGCGGCTCTGGGCTAAACAGCGATTTTGAAGTGTTGCTGCCCGTTACAGGTACTTACACCCTAGCGTTGCAGAACCCATCGAGCAGCAGCGTCAGTTACAACATCTCCGCGAACAACATCACCCCCCCGCCAGTGGCGAACTCGGGTTTGGGGATAGCACGCAGCGGTACGGTTTCGCCAGGAACCCCGGCCAACCAAACTTTTACTGCCAGTGCGGGTACGTTAGTTTACTTCGACAGCCTTGATACGGATGGCGATGCTGTCTCCGTCACGCTGTTGAACCCGAGCGGCTCTGTTGTCTCTGCCCTCAATGGCTCCAGCGCAAGCACAGATTCCCCAAGCCCGATTCAATTGCAACAAACGGGAACCTACACTTTGCGAGTAGAGGGAACCGGCGACTACGGCTACTCCTTGCTCGATTTGGCAGCATCCCAAACGCTGAATTTGAATGCGACTGCGAGCATCCCGTCAATCCCAGCTTGGGGGACGACCGCTTACAAGTTTGATGGCGCCGTGGGCCAAAAGCTGTATTACGACGGGCTGACCAATAACCCAGGCGTCTCACTTAAGTTAATTTCCCCCAGCGGCCGCCAAATCGCTAACTTTACAGCAGCAGAATATTGGACAAACTACGCAACAGATAGGCTCGATACCTTAACAGAAAGTGGTACTTATTACCTGTTGCTGTCCAACGACCAAGCCACACCAACCGCCAACGTTAGCTTCCGCCTCCTCGACAGGGCGAGCGCTACCCCCTTGGTTCTGGACGCAGATATTGAAAGCACCTTTGCCCCCAGCCCTTTTGAGACCGACTTGTACCGCTTTGACGGGCAAGCCGGTCAGTATTTGTACTTTGACGCATTAGATGGTTCGTGGTCTAATACGTGGACTCTCTACGGGCCGGGAGGACAGACAGTTATTAACAGAACGCAGGCACTTAGCGACTTAGAGTTAGCGTTACCCGGTGATGGCGAGTACCTATTAGCTTTGCAAGGACACAACGGCAGCCCGCCTACCTATAAATTCCGGGTCGTGACACCGACAATGCCCGTAGCATCACTTCCTATTGGCGATCCAACCCCAGCAAACAGTACCATCAGCGAGCCTGGGGAACAAGACATTTACACCTTCAATGGAACGGCAGGTCAGCGTCTGTACTTCGACGGCATTGCAGATAGCGGTTCAAAAAACGTTCGGCTTCTAAGCCCTAGCGGTGTGGAGATATTCCCCAACATATCGACCTCCGGGAACAAGGACTTGTTCGCGCTTCTGGAAACGGGTACTTACCGCGCTGTTGTCGATACCCCTACTACAACATATATCCCGGATACCACCAAAACAGGCGCTTACAGCTTCCGCTTCTTAGACGCTTCTCAAGCAGCGCCAATGGTGCTGGACGCCCCCGCTCAAACTTGGACTGTAGCAGCAAACGAAACGCGGTTGTTGCAGTTTACAGGTACGGCAGGGCAAAACGTCTACTTTTTTAATGATGGCAGCAACTGGACGCTTTACGGGCCTGGCAACAGCATCCTGAAACAGAATGGGGCGGGCGATGCAGAATTAACCTTGCCTGCCGACGGCACTTACACCGTAGCGCTCGTTAACCCACATAACAGCAGCGTAAATTACCCATTCCAAGCAGTTACTTCTGAACGGACAACAGCCCCCATCGAATTCGGGAATGCGGCAACGGGTTCCATTGCGAAAATGGGCGAACTGGACACCTACACTTTCACGGGTACAGTAGGTCAGCAGCTAGTCGTAGATAGCCTCGTCGCTAATGACCCTTATTTGCGGACGAAAATTTTTAGTCCAAGCGGCAAAGAGATTTACCAACAGCAAACAACAGCAGAACAGAAACCAATAACCCTGGAAGAGGCGGGTGCTTACCGAGTTGAAATTGATGGGGATTGGAGAGGCACGGGCAACTACAGTTTCCGCCTCCTCGACACGAAGAGTACCAACCATCCCAGCGTCTTCGACTTGCCCTTTAACCAAAACCTGTCGGGTACTTTAGCTAGTGCCCGAGAGCGACAAGTTTATCGGTTTGAAGGAACAGAAGGGCAACACCTGTATTTTGACCTAGCAGGAAGCTGGGACGGAAATAAGGGTACGGGTTGGACGCTTTACGGGCCTGACAACCAATGGATAAACCAACCCCAGAGTGGGTTGTCGCCGGACTTAGAAGTCAGGCTGCCGGGGAACGGCACTTACACTCTGGTGATGGGTGGCAGCACTAACGTTACCGCCCCAGAGAGTTACCAATTTAAAGTAACTACACCCGAAACAACTGTATCCCCTTTAACTTTGAGTTCGCCAGTCACGAGCAGTATCAGCGAACCTGGAGAGCGGGATATCTATAAATTTAACGGCAAGCCCGGTCAGCGGCTGTTCTTTGACCGCATCAGCGGCGACAGCAACTTCACTGTTAAGCTGTTCTCGCCCAGCCATCCTACCGATACGGTACTCAACGACCCCAACAGCGCCAGCATCAACGACTATTGGTGGGGCATCCAGCCGACGTGGAGCGGCCGCCTGGATGCTGACATGGCCGCCCCTATGTTTCTGCGGGAGGCAGGCGAGTACCACTTAGTCATCGACGGCACTGACAATACAACGGGCGATTACGGTTTCCGGCTGGTGGATGTGGAAGACCCGCAAGCAGTACCGCTTTTAAATCTAGATGCCGATATTTCAAATACCCTCGCGCCGGGAACGGAGATAGATTTCTACCAGTTCAAACCTGCAGTCGGGCAGCCGCTTTATTTCGACTTAGCAGCCAGTACCGGCAGCGACGTTCGCTGGGTGCTTTACGGGCCGGACAACAAGCCTGTCCCTACATCGGGGTGGACTGGTTCAGACTTTGAAATAACGCCGTCAGTACCCGGCACTTACGTCCTTGCCCTTCAGAACAATTCCGCAACTCCCGCTAACTACAGTTTTAAAGTTGCTACCCCTCCTATTGCTACCCCTACTGCTTTGGAACTGGGGAGTACCGTATCGGGGACTATTGGGGAAGTTGGGGAAAGAAACGAATATACTTTCGCGGGAACTCCGGGACAGCGGGTATATTTCGACAGTCAAGGTGCCAGCAGCGGCATCCGCGCTAAATTGATTAGTCCCAGCGGTGCTGAATTTACCAACAATACCTGGAACGCAGCCAGTCCCACTGGCAACTGGATTGCAGCCAATGCCGACTGGCCGCCTGCGACTCTTACCGAGTCTGGAACTTACCGTTTAATTGTTGATGGGGATGACAGTGCGACAGGTAGTTACAACTTCCGCTTGCAGGATGTGGCAGCAGCAACTCCTCTACCTGTGGCAACCCCGACCCCAAGCAGGCTCGAACCGGGCAATGAAACCGAGCTGTATAAATTTACGGGTACGGCGGGACAAACGCTGAATTTTGACGCGGCTGTGCCTTTTAGCAGCAGCGCTAGCTGGATAGTCTACGGACCAAACAACCAAGTGGTTCCTCAAACTGGCGTGTCTGGGTCTGACTTTAACTTGATGCTGCCGGCAAACGGGGAGTATGTCTTAGCAGTTCGCGGTAACAGCGCAACTCCCGTTGACTACAGCTTTACGGTAACGGACTCTACACCGACACCCGTTGCCACAACTGGGCTCGGCAGCGTGCAAAGTGGAAATATTGCAGAGGGACAGGTTGTCAACCATACCTTCACAGCTAGCGCGGGCACTCGCATTTATTTCGACAGCCAGGACGTAGATAATGACGCGGTTAATGTCAGGCTGCTCAACCCAGATGGCACCCAAGTCTTCTTGATTAACGCCAGCAGCGACTCGAACCCTCCAGTCGTTCAGTTGCAGCAAACGGGGACTTACACGGTGCAGGTTCTGGGAAGTTCTCCCACCAGTACCGGCGACTATCGCTACCGCATTCTAGAGTTGCCGTCCGTTACTCCAGACCCCCGCGACAATGAGAACTCCCTGCAAATGGGGGTGACGGTTAGCAAGACTCAAGACCCCGGACGAACTGCTGAAGTTTACAGTTTTACTGGCAAGGCCGGACAAACAATCTTTTACGACGGCATGATTCCGAGTGGAGGGGCTGAATCTGTTGCCGCCCGCTTGGTGAGCCCAAGCGGTGACACGATATTTCTCAACGATGGTTGGTGGCGCGCGTCGTCAACTGGCGATGCCGGCCCTTATACCTTAAGTGAGTCTGGTACTTACAATTTGTTACTGACTGGGGAACAAGATTCTCCTGCTGACTTCCGCTTCCGGATGCTGGATTTTGCAGACGCCCAAGACTTGGAACTCAACAAGCGCGTCAGCACTACTTTGCAGCCAGGGAATCCCGTTCACCTCTACAAGTTTACTGGAACTGCGGGTCAGCGCGTTTTCTTTGACTCGATATCTGGAAGCGGTGCTAATTGGGTACTTTACCAGCCAGGGCATCAGGGCAGCCAGCTGAGGATTGTCGGCAACCAGAACAATATCGGTACTGACTTCGAGGCATTGTTGCCTGTTGACGGGGAGTACGTTTTGGCGGTGATTGGCAACTCTACTACAGCTTCTGCTTACAGTTTCCAAACGCTGTCTGGAAAGTCTGTACCAGCAGTCGTTACTCCCGGGGATGGCGAGACTAGCGGTGCCATCGGTGAGGAATTGGGGACTTACCGCGTCGTCTTGGAAGCGGCTGACGGTAAAGGTGGTGTTGCCCAGCAAGATTTCCAAGTGCGGGTGGTACCCGAACCGGGAAACAGTTCTCCGACTTTCAACACTTCGGCCGTTACTTCGGGTTATACAAGCGGGCGCTATGTATACGACACGGATGCCAGCGATGCTGACGGGGATACTCTCACTTATTTGCTGGAAGACGCGCCCAGCGGTGCAATTATTGATTCAGAAACGGGCAGGATTATTTGGGCGACTCCCGTCGAGGGTACTCACAAAGTGAGAGTCAGAGTCGAGGACGGTCGCGGCAACGCGGACATCCAAAGTTTTGATTTGTCAATCAGCAGCGTCGTCCCCGGCACGGTTAAGGGCAGCGTGTATCTGGATGCAGACGGGACTGGCACTCGCCGCGTTACCAATCCGGGTAACATGACTCCTGACAGTCGGGTAGTAGTGGACCCGCGCTTTGCAGATAACTACGCCGCCTACAACTTAAATCGACCGGACGGCGTACCGGGCATATTGGGGGCGATGACCTTCAAACGCAACCCGGACGGCACTGTTGACCCCAATACCTTGCTCTTGGGCGGCGGTGCGGCATCTCCTGGAGGTGCCCTGTATGAAGTCAAGGTAGTGCGGGGAGAAAACGGTCATATCATCGGCTTAGACGACGACGGCGACCCAGAAACGCCCTACACTGCCAATTACTTTGCCGACTCTTCCTACAGCGATGCGGGTTTGGTCTACACCCCCGACAACGTACTCTTATCCAACTTATGGAAACCTGGTGGAATACATTCTATTAAGCCGGGAGGCGCGCCCAACCAAAGATATCCTGGGGGATTGGGAGGCTTGACTTTCGTTCCCGAAGGCTTTCCTGGAGAGGGGCAACTTAAGGCAACAGGTGCCTACCCCAGCAATGGATTTTACACCGTCACCTACACGCGCAACGGCAACTTCCCAGACGGTACGCCCCGCTACATCATCAATCCACCTGAATTGGAAACAATCGCAGGTGCCGGCCCGGGTGCCTTTGTTTATATGCCACTAACAGCACCCAATTTTGACAGCGGTGAAGGTTTGCTGATGGCAGAATGGAATGGTGGTGGCATCTATGCTTACTCTATAGATAACGACGGCAATCCCATTCCTTCAACTCGAACTCCTTTTGTTACCAATTATGGCGGCGCCTGGGGCGCAACAACCGACCCGGTGACGGGAGACTTACTCTTCAACGCTTGGGGCGGTTTTGACAACTTAATGGTAGTCCGAGGTTTAGGAAAACCAACCGACAACGAACCGGGAATGAAAAACTGGTTGGTTTACGTTGACACTAACCGCGACGGCATCCAAAATACCAACGAACCCTTCACCTACAGCGACGCCAGCGGTAATTACTCATTCACCCTCGCCCCCGGAAACTACCGCATCGTCTCGCAATTACAGCCCGGATGGACTCAAACGAATCCAACCAATCCCATTTATCAAGAAGTAACAGTCACCGCTAACAATACAAAGTTTGGAGTAGATTTTGCCGCCACAAATTCCAAATTAGCAGGCCCCAATATTGACCCCGAATTTACCAGTACCCCGCCAACAACAGTCAAAGCAGGAGAAAGATTAGTCTACAGAACAACTGCAACTGACTTAAACGACGACGACTTAACCTTTGAATTGGTACTCGCACCCAAAGGCATGGCAGTTGCCCCCAACGGCACGATTTCTTGGCGTCCCCCACTCAATGCTGTCGGCACCCACGATATCATCCTCCGAGTCAATGACGGCAGAGGCGGCACCGACTTGCAAGCCTTCAAAATCGAAGTCCTACCGGGAAACAACGCCCCCGCCTTCACATCCCAACTGCCAGAAAACATCAATCCCGCCGTCAACCAACCATTCCAATATCAAGCCAAAGCCGTAGACTTAGACGGAGACACAATTACCTACTCCATAATTCCCAATACCAGCAAACCTGTCACCCCCACCAACGCCACAATTAACCCAACAACCGGAGTAATTAATTGGACTCCCACAACCGCACAGCAAGGAGGCGCATTCAATTGGGCATACGCCGGCGAAGTAGAACCTTGGGAACTCTTAATTAAAGCCACCGATAACAAAGGCGGAGAAGCATTCCAAAGAATCGAATTAACCGTCAGCCCAGCCGCCCCCAATCGCGCACCATCCATCACCTCCACTCCCCGCACAAACACCCGTTTGGGCAAGACATACTTCTATCAAGTAGAAGCCCAAGACCCAGACGGCAACCCCTTAACATATACTCTATTAAATCCTCCGAACGGCATGGCATTCGCAACGCCAGCTTCCACGCCCGCCGGCATGACATTCCAAGAAGGATTGATTAGTTGGACGCCCGGAGTCTCCCAGCAAGGAACATATCCAATAACCGTCAGAGTTAGCGACGGTTTGGGAGGAATTGCCACTCAAACCTTTAACTTAACAGCCGATAACATCGCTTCAAATCGCCAGCCTAGCATCGATTCTACTCCCGCAGAACAAATTACCAATCTAGCCAAGCTTTATCAATACAATTTGACAGGCAGCGATGCAGATGGAGACAGGTTGCTGTGGAGTTTAGATAAAGCGCCTTCAGGGATGGTTGTTGACGCGCAATCGGGCGCTTTACGCTGGCAGCCAACGGCAGAACAAGTTGGCGAACATACTGTTTCTGTAAGGACAATTGACGGCAACGGCGGTTATGCAGTCCAAGAATTTACCTTAATTGTCAGGGGAATAAACACGCCTCCGGCTGTGGTCTCAACTCCTCCATCCAAGGCAGCAGTAAATCAAGTTTACGCTTATACAGTTGTCGCGAATGATTTGGAAAACGACCCGCTGACTTTCAGTTTGAGTAAGTATCCAGTCGGGATGGCAATTGATAGTAACGGTGTTATTCAATGGACGCCGAATGCTACTCAAATCGGGCAGCATTCTGTAGAAGTTGCCGTGACTGACTCTTCAGGGGCAATTGCTACTCAAACTTTTACTGTCAATGCCGCAACTACTGCTATCAACCTTCCCCCAGCAATTACTTCTACACCAGTATTTACAGCCTCACCAGGACGCCCTTATACCTACCAAGTAACTGCTGCTGATGCTGACGGCACTATCTCTCAATATCAGTTGCTGCAATCCCCAACCGGCATGACAATTAATTCAGCTACTGGTGCGATTACTTGGAACAATCCTACTGCTGGAAACCATCAAGTAGTAGTCGGGGCTGTTGACAATTCGGGTACGGGTGCGGCCCAAGGTTTTGAGTTGATTGCCAGGGCTAATTCAGCAGCGGTTGTTCCCAACATTCCGATTCAATCTGTTTCGCCAGGTGCAAGTTATCGCTACGATTTGAAGGCGACTGATGCGAATGGAGATTTGTTGACTTTTGCTTTAATTCAATCTCCCAGCGGCATGACTGTTGATGAATTCGGCCGCATTAGTTGGAAGCCCTCGGCTGCTAATATCGGCAATCATCCGGTTGAGGTTAAGGTGACTGATACTTTTGGGGAAAGCGTTACTGTTTCTTACAATTTAAGCGTTGTTGCCGATACTGTTGCGCCGAAAGTAAGTTTAATTGCTAGTAACAATACCGTCGATGTTGGGGATTCTGTCACGTTTACCGTGAATGCTGTTGATAATGTGAAAGTTGAATCTTTGGGTTTGACTATTAACGGCACTCCTGTTGTTTTAGATGCACAAGGCAAGGTCTCTGTCAAGTTAAATAATTTAGGCAGTATTACGGCAGTTGCAACCGCTAAGGATGCGGCTGGAAATGTGGGAAGTGCGACTCAAACTGTGGCTGCAATTGATACTAGCGATGTCAACGCGCCAACTATCAATATCAGTTTAGAAGATGATGCAGAAATCACCGCACCTGTCAATATAACTGGCACGATTTCTGACAGCAATTTGGCTTACTATACTTTGGAATTAGCCCCGGTTGATGGCGGGGAGTTTAAGGAGGTTTATCGGGGAACAACCGCGGTCAATAATGGAGTTATTGCGACATTTGACCCGACTGTTTTGGCTAACGGCGCTTATACTCTCAAATTCACTGCAATAGATGCTAATGGCAACGGTTCGACTATTGAGAGGGTGGTGAATGTTGCAGGGGATTTGAAGTTGGGCAATTTCCGGTTGTCGTTTACTGATTTAACCGTTCCGGTGGCGGGTATTCCGATTAGCGTGACTCGGACTTACGATTCTTTGAATGCGAATTCTAGCGATGATTTCGGCTACGGCTGGCGGATGGAGTTCCGGGATACGGATTTGAAGACTTCTTTGAAACCTGACCCGACTTATGAGGATTTGGGGATTAATACTGTTCCTTTTCAATCGGGAACTAAAGTGTTTATTACGTTACCGGGGGGTAAGCGGGAGACATTTACATTCAAGCCACAATCGCATCATTTGAATCAGTATTTAGGGGCTGCTGGGCCGGGGGCTGCGATGTACAAGCCGGCTTTTGAGTCTCAGAAAGGTTCGACGATGAATTTGACGGTTAAGGATGCGAATTTGATACGGAATGAGAACGGGTATTATGGAGTCAACGGACAGCCCTTCAATCCCGAAAATCCGGCGTTTGGTGGGGTTTATGTGTTGACTACCAAGGAAGGATTGGTTTACGAGATTGATGCTAAGTCTGGGGATTTGTTGACTGCTACTGATGCGAATGGGAATAAGCTGACTTTTAGCGATGCGGGGATTGAGAGTTCGACTGGTAAGTCGGTGACTTTTGAGAGGGATGTTGCTGGAAGGATTGTCAGTGTTGTTGACCCGGATGGGAAGAAGGTTAAGTACGAATACGATGCGAAAGGGGATTTGGTTGCTGTTAAGGATAGGGAGAATAATGCAACTCGGTTTGAGTATGAAGATGAGGACAGGCCGCACTTTTTAACTGAGGTTATCGATTCGTTGGGACGGACTGGAACAAAAGCAGAATACGACCAAGTAACTGGACGGCTGAAACAAATGGTAGATGTCAACGGTAAAGCCGTTGAAATGACCTACGACCCCAACAATTCCAAACAAACTGTCAAAGATACACGCGGGTATTCTACCACCTATATTTACGACTCGCGCGGTAACGTCCTGCAAGAAATTGATGCCAAAGCTGGCACTATTACCCGCACCTACGACTCCGATAACAACCTATTAAGTGAAACCGATGCAGATGGCGTTACAGCTTTATATACCTATGATGGCAACAACAACCTGCTGACCATAAAAGACGAACAGGGTAACACCACCCGCATGACCTACGACAATCGCGGTCGCGCCACATCCATTGTCTCACCAACAGGTCTAAAAACTAATGCTAAATACGACAGCCGCGGTAATTTAATCGAAAGCATTGATACAAATGGACTAAAAACAACCTACAGCTACAACGCACAAGGTCAACTGCGTTTCCAAACCGCACCAGACGGTCAAGTAACAGAATTTGACTACGACCGTTTTGGTAACATCAACCGCATGGTGGATAGCCGAGGAAATGAAGTTAAAACTGATTACGACCTCAACAACAGAATTAAGAAAGCAACAACCACATTTAACCTGAACGGTCAAACTTATACGCAATGGATGGAGTATGACTACGACTCGGAAGGTAAAACCATTGCTAGCAGAACTTCCCAAGGCAACAATCAATCGATGATTTACGATAAGTTGGGACGGGTTACATCAATGACAGATGTATTTGGCAATGTCACTTCTTACCGCTACGAATTGCCGGAAACATCAGGCCAAAATAACAATTCAACTCCACCGTCTGTTGGTTCAGTTGTAACTCGCATTGATGAAATTACCTTACCCGACAATACACCAAATAACAGCAGCGACAATCCGAAAGTCATCAAAAAATACGACCAAGCCAATAATTTGATTGCAGAAGTCTCGACTACTGGATTAGAAACCCGTTATACCTACGATGAATTAGGTCGTTTAGCAGAAACAATTCTACCGGATTCTACGCCGACTTGGGATGACAACAAGAGAATAAAAACTGAATATTCAGCCGCCAGTCGCATCAAATCTCAAACAGATATTTATGCCAATCAAGAAGCGTATTTCTACAACGACATCGGTCAACTAATCCGTTCAAAAGATGTTCTTGGCAATGACACCACCTACACCTACAACCCAGGCGGACAAGTTGAGTCAGTTACAGACTTCAAAAATCGTACAACTCGCTATGTTTACGATGAATTCGCCCGAATTAAAGAAACAATTTTCTTCGATAACTCCCGCTTATCCCTGACCTACGACTCACAAGGAAGAGTTAAAACCGAAACCAACGAACTCAATCAAACCACCACCTACGAATACGATGCTTACAGCCAAATCAAAGCGGTTGTTAACGCCCTAAACGAACGCACGGAGTTTGAATACGACCAACGCCGCAATTTAATTCGAGTTACCGATGCACTCGGTCGCAGCATCCGTTATAAATACGATGAATACGGACAGAAAGTAGAAACAACTTTCCAAAATGGCGATAAAATATTGATGGGTTACGACCAGTTCGGTCGCATCACCAGCGTCACCGATGAGAATTTACACGCAACCAAATACGCTTACGACAATCTCAGTCAGTTAACCGAAATCGAACAAGCAAATCAAGCCAAAACCAAATACACTTACGACAATTTAGCCCGATTAACCGAGATTAAAGATGCCAACCAAAATGTCACAAAATTTGAATACGACGCATTTTTCCGCCCCACAGCAACCATTCTGCCAATGGGACAGCGGAATCAAACAGTCTACGATAATTTCGGACAAATCGTTAGCGAAACTGATTTTAACGGGGACAGGATTAACTATACCTACGACACTCTCGGGCGTTTAAACCAAAAAACATTCACAGACCCCAGAATCTCGCCCGTTTCCTATACCTATGACCCAGTTACATCGCAATTGCGGACTGTGACAGACGGACGCGGCGTAACGCAATACGCTTACGATACTCGCGACAGGTTACAAACAACTACCACGCCGGATTTGAAAACTGTCGGTTACGGCTACGACCTGTTAAACAATATTACTTCCCTGACGACTGGGGCGGGAACGACTTCTTACGGTTACGACAAGCTGAATCGTTTGGATACAGTCAAGGAGGGAAATCGCACTCTGGCTGATTACGATTACGATAAAGTTGGTAATTTAATTCAAACTAAATTTGCGGACAGTTCGGTAGAAACGCGCACATACGATACGCGCGACCGTTTAACTGAGTTAACTACTAAAAATGTCACTGGTACTGTTTTCTCCGGTTTTAATTACACCCTTGATGCTGTTGGTAATCGCAAGCAGGTTCAAGAATATAACGGTCGCACTGTCGATTACAGCTACGATGCACTCAATCGATTGACGGAGGAAAAGATTGCTGATGCGGTTGTGGGAAATCGGACTATGGGCTATGGCTATGACTTGGTGGGAAATCGCTTGACCAAAACCGATACTTTGTCAGGGTCAACTACTTATAGCTACGATGGTAACAATCGCCTCAATCGGACGGCGGAAGGTAGCAAGCTGACTAACTTTACTTACGATAATAATGGTTCTCTGAAAACTCGGTCGTCGGGTACTGAGACTGTTACTTATGATTGGATTAATGATGGTGAGAATCGCTTGGTTGGGGTGAATAACGGTACGTCAGAGTCGCAGTTTGTTTACGATGCTTTTGGTAGCAGGGTCGCAGCTATTAATAATGGGGTCAGGACGAATTATTTGACGGCTCCGATTTGGAGTTTACCTGAAGTCTTGATGGAATACGATGCTAACGGAGCAGTTAAGGCTGATTATACTCAGGGTGTGGGATTGGTCAGGTCGCGTCATGATGGTAAAGAAAGGTTTGCTCATACTGATGGATTGGGTTCTACCAGAGCAATTACGGATAATGTGGGTTTGGTAACTGACCGCTATACTTATGATGCTTTTGGAGGATTGTTAGACCAAACTGGGGCTTTTGGTAATTCCTTCCAGTTTGCGGGAGAACAGCGGGATAGCGCTACTGGATTGGATTATTTACGAGCAAGGTATTATGACCCTAATTTGGGAAGGTTTATTTCTAAGGATGCTTTCCCTGGGTCTTTACATGACCCGATGAGTCAGCACGATTACCAATATGCTCATGCTAATCCGGTTAGTAATACTGACCCAAGCGGCTATTTCACGATGGGCGATATGATGGCTACGCTGAGTGGGGTATCTGCATTAGCTGCTATTGGTGGGGTTGGTTTTGGTCTGGGATATATTGGTGGGGCTGCTGCTACGGGTGCAAGTGGTGAAGAAGTTTTAGGAATGTTTGGAGAGTGGGGTGCTGGTTTTGCTAGCGGTGTGTCGGGTGGTTTTTTAACTGATGTTTATGAATACTCTACTGGCAATAAGATGGAGCCGAATCATGCGATGCTCTACAATGCTGGGAATGTGACTGGGATTGGGGTGTCTTTTCTCACTGGGATGAAGGCGGCTACTTGGGCTACTACTGCGAGTGGACCTTTGAAGTGGGTTGCTGCTGTGAATACGGGATTGGATGGTTATGGGGCTGGTAAGGCTACTTCTAATCTTTATCAGAGTTATCAAGATAACGGTAAGTTTGAGGTTGAGGATAGTTGGAATCTTTTGGCTTACGTGCCTTTTGCTGGGGCTGTACTGGGTGGTATTAAGGGTTTCATGGCTGCTAATAAGGCAGTTAAGGGCGGTGCTCAGGGTGCTGATAATGTCCTGCAATCTACTCAAAGGACGGTAACAAAAGCGGGAAATTGTTTTGTTGCTGGTACAGAAATTCTGACTGTTGATGGGATTAAGAATATTGAGGATATT